>CAMCIE010000009.1 GCA_945874815.1 uncultured Bacteroidales bacterium | reverse complement strand
ACATACGAATATACCCCATACACCATGCGCGGCGGCTCGGAACTCACTTCCGACAGCGACAGCCACAACCAGAAGGGTCTCAACCTCGACTATGCTACGGCATGGTCTTACGGCATAAACGAGATGCCGAACCTGATGATTCCGAATTTCAACGGAGGATCGTCGTCAGGAGAGCTGCCGCTTGATTCCGAGACCGGAAAACTCCTCAAGCGTGCCGGCCAGCCTCATCTTAAGGAAACAATGAAGGCGCTCCCTCTCTAGTGGGGTCCGCAACCATTCACCGCCGGTCCGATGTACCTTGGAGCAGTCTCCATCTTCCTTTTTGTGCTGGGACTCTTCCTCTGCAAGGGCAGGGAGAAATGGTGGCTTCTCGTTGCGACAATCATAGCCGTGTTTCTTGCCTGGGGTAACCATTTCATGTGGTTTACCCGCCTGTGGTTCAACTATGCTCCGATGTACAACAAATTCAGGACGGTTTCGATGGCATTGACGGTGCTTCAGGTCACCGTTCCGATGCTCGGTTTTCTGGTTCTGGACAGGATTGTCAAGGAGAAGTACAGCCGAAAGGAGTTCAACAAGGCCGGATGGATTGCCTTTGGCCTCACTGCAGGATTCTGCCTGCTCTGCGTCATTGTTCCGGGCATTGCTGGTTCTTTCACGGCAGCTTCCGATGCAGGACAGCCTGAAATCCTTGCCGATGCCCTCTCGATTGACCGTCAGACTCTGCTCCGCAAGGATGCATTAAGGTCGCTTTTGCTGATTACGGTTGTGTTTGCTCTCATCCAATGGGCTTACAGGGCAAAGGAACCGTTTGCAGCCAAAGGCAGGATGACCATAATTTCCGTTGCCATCGCTCTTGTGGTGTTCTTCGACCTTTTCAGTGTGGACAAGAGATACCTCAACAAGAGTCATTTCGTTACTCCGCGCGATTTCAATGCCGCATACGAGCCTCGTCCGGTGGACGAACTCATACATCAGGACGAGGATCTGTCTTACAGGGTTCTGGACATAAGCGTCAATACTTTCAACGACGCCATCCAAAGCTACCATCACAAGTGCATCGGAGGCTACAGTCCTGTGAAGATGCAGCGTTACCAGGATTTGATAGACCATTATCTCAATCAGGAAATAAGGGACTTATACGGAGTGATAGGAAAGAGTGGCACCATCTCCGAGGTTGAGGAGAATCTTCCTGCCATGAAGGTTACGTCAATGCTAAATGGACGCTATATCATCCTAGGAGAGGATTATCCTCCGGTTGTGAATGCCGGGGCAATGGGTAACTGCTGGTTTGTGGACGACGTGGTACCGGCCGGAAATCCTGACGAGGAAATAGCCCTTGTCGGTGAGGCTGACCTGCGTTCAGAGGCTATCGTGGGCAGGGATTTTGACTGGGTTTATGATGCCATGCCATCGGCCTCCGGTGCCTCTGCAGAGGAAGGTTCTGAGTCTTTGGTGAATGATGTCATAGAATTGACAAGCTATAGCCCTAAGGAATTGATATATTCTTATGATACTGATTCTGAAAGACTTGCCGTGTTCAGTGAGGTTTATTATCCTAAGGGATGGAAGGCATGGTTAGAGCCGGAAGGCTCTTATGGAGAGGTAAGGCACGGATGCTATGTCCCTACTGAAAATGCGGTGCAGCTTGATCTTTTCCGTGCAGACTGGATACTGAGAGCTGCCATCATTCCAGAAGGCAGGGGCAACGTTGTCATGAGATTCGAGCCGGATTCCTACCGCATCAGTGAAAACATTTCACGTGCAAGTTCAATCTCACTCATCCTTCTGCTCCTTCTGTCTGTAGCTGGGGCAGTTCTCGGCCGTCTCAGGAGCGGTCGGTGAGCCTGTCGAACAGGCATGCCATCCTGTGGGTGAGACTGCGGCGGGAGAAGCTTCCGATGTCGTGTGTATCAGCTTTAAGTGTGTCGCTGCGGAAACGTTCCCAGCATAGGTCTATGTAGCGGCTTATAGATGCGCTGTCATCCCAGCCAAAGACGAATCCTGCCTGAGTCTGACTTATGATGCGGGCCATTGCCCCGTCTGTCTGACCTATGCCAAGTATCGGGCGTTCCGAAGCCAGGTACTCAAAGAGTTTGCCGGGCAGTGTGGCGCGGTATTCAGGTTCCTTCCTGAGCGGAAGAATCAGGAGTGAGGAGCTTTTCTGAAGGCACACCGCATCGTTGTGGTTGCAGTAGCCGAGGTCCTCGAGATTTTCGCCGAGCCCGGCAGCCACTATCGATTCTATGATTTGTTTGTCGGTCTTTCCTGCAAGCCTGATGCGGAGCAATTTTTTGAATTTGCTGTCCCTCCTGCATTTTTCAGCAAGGACTTTCCACAGGATGTCAGGATTTCCGTCAGAGGCAAACAGTCCGGTGTGTGTTATGCTGAAATATTCGTCCCGTTGAGGTTTCACCGCAAAATCATCTTCGTCAAAGCCGTTGGTAATAAGCTCCACCTCTGTCGTGGTCATCGCCTTGAATTCGTCCTGGACCAAAGGAGAGACAGCAACGACTACAGAGGCATCATCCAGAACCATCTTCTCAAGTCTGGCATGTTTGCGCTCCGCCCAAGGACTGAGAGCCAGATGCTTGAAATAGAACATCTTAGTCCATGGGTCCCGGAAGTCTGCAACCCATGGAATGCCTGTTGAACGCGCCACTTTCCTTGCAATCAGATGCATGGAATGAGGTGGCCCGGTGCTGACGATGACGTCCACGGGATGCTCTTTCAGGTATTTTTTCAGAAATCTGACCGAAGGTCCGATCCAGAAGCAGCGGGGGTCGGGGATGAACATGTTTCCCCTTATCCACATGGAAACCTTTTGGGTGAAGGATTTCTTCTGGGAGTTGATGGGGTTCACTTCACCGCTCTGAGCAGTCCTGCCCTTTTTCCCGGTAAGGGCACGGTAGATATTGTATGGCTCAAATATCCTGCGTTTAATAACTTCCACCTGAGGCGGAATCTCATCAAGAAGAGACTCATCTACGGTTATTGCCTCGGGATTGAGAGGGGTGTAGATTACGGGCTGCCATCCTTCCGAAGGCAGATATTTCGCAAATTTCACCCACCTCTGAACGCCTGAGCCCCCTGTCGGAGGCCAGTAATATGAAATTATCAGAACCCTTTTCTCCATGAATCAGATCAGAAGAACATCTTGAAGAATGAATCCTTGATCTTGACAAGCTCTTTCTTGGCGGCAGTGAGCTGGAGAGACTCATCTTCAACAGTGATTGTAACTGAGGTGTTTGTGAGGTTTTCGAACTCTACTGTCATTGTTGTTCCGGTCGGGCCTGGGGTGTCGAAAGAAATCGTACCGGTGTCATTTCCGGTATATGTCAGGGTATATGGAAGTGTGGTGTAATCCGAATAAATATAATCATCATCCTTCATTTTTGCCAGAAGCTGAAGGAATTCTCCGAATTCGCCCATTCCGGACAGATCTCCAAGGCTTCCGAGACTTTCGAGAATCTTGTCATTGTTTATGTCGATGTTCAACATATCACCGATAAGCTTTTTCACTTTACCGGCATTGATGGCAACTATCATATTCTCGGGCTCAGTGGCTCCCAAATCAATGCAAAATGGCATTGTTCCGATTTCCTCATCAATGACGATTTCTCCGACCCACTGACGCTCAACGGTGTTCTTTCTGTTTTCCTTGGTACATCCCGCAAGCAATAAAGTCATTGCGGTTGTCAATAAAAGTATGGCTTTCTTAATCATTTATGTTATTTTTGGGCAAAGTTATAAATTTTATCATAATCTGATATGGACAGGAGACAATTCTTGAAGACGGCGGCGGCAGGTACAGCGGCGGCAGCCATTGCAGGGACCGCAGGCCCTTTGGTACAGGGATGTACGGGCATGGTCAGGACTTCCGGTGGTGGAGGGAAGATGGTGCTGAGTTTTGAGCCATACGAGCTGCAGCTCAGGCATGTGTTCACAGTGTCTTCATATTCGCGCAAGACGACGCCCGGAGTGCAGGTAAGGATTGATTATGAAGGGCTTACCGGCTATGGGGAAGCTTCGATGCCTCCTTATCTCGGGCAGAGCGTGGAGACGGTGATGGCCTTTCTTTCGAAGGTTGACCTGGGAAGATTCTCCGACCCGTTCATGTTGGATGATATCCTTGCCTATGTTGATTCGCTTTCTCCTGGCGACAGTGCGGCCAAGGCTGCGGTGGACATCGCCTTGCACGACCTTGTCGGGAAACTTCTCGGTGCACCGTGGTACCGTATCTGGGGCCTGAATCCTTCCAAGGCTCCAGACACCACATTCACCATAGGAATTGATACTCCTGAGGTGGTGCGTGAAAAGACCCGTGAATGTGCCGACCGGTTCAATATCTTGAAAGTGAAGGTAGGGCTGGACAATGACAAACAGATGATAAGGACCATCCGCGAGATTACTGACCTGCCGATTGCCGTGGATGCCAATCAGGGCTGGAAGGACAGGGAGAAGGCTCTGGATGAGATTTTCTGGCTGAAGGAGAACGGCATCGTCATGGTGGAGCAGCCGATGTCGAAGGATTGTCCGGACGACAATGCCTGGATAACGGAAAGGAGTCCGCTTCCGATTTTTGCCGACGAGGCCATCCAGAGGCTTGCTGACATACCGTCGGTCAAGGGTGCTTATCATGGCATAAATATAAAGCTGATGAAATGCACCGGTATGCGCGAAGCCTGGAAGATGGTGAATTATGCCCGTGCCGAAGGCATGAAGGTGATGGTCGGATGTATGACTGAGACCTCATGCGCCGTGTCTGCCGCCGCCCAGCTTGCCCCCGCAGTTGATTTCGCAGACCTCGACGGCAACCTGTTGATTACCAATGACCTGTTTGACGGTGTCAAGGTCACCTCCGGCAAGCTTATCCTGCCCGATGCTCCAGGCATCGGCATCATTCCGTTGTAAATTAATACTTTTTTACGGCAAATGTATGGCAAACACGGAGGTACCCTTCCAGAAGCTGCATATCCTTCTGAATTCTTTTGAATTATAGCAAAGCAAGAAGCTGATGCATCTCCTTTATATCTTATTTTCCTCTCACTCAATTCTTCAGCTGAAACAATACCAGAAATCAATAGCAAACAGAAATTACGCGATAATCCATCCGTCGAGACGTCGGAGGGTTGAGCTGAAGTTCGCACCTACTTTTATGATGGTTCGGCCGTCAGACTGCCATGGCAGGGCGTAGCCCTTGCCATTTATTTGTTGCAGGGCCTCCTCTGCAGTGCCATCGTACTTAAGCTCCATCACATAGATGAATTTGTCGGTCTTCAGGAGTAGGTCTATGCGACCGTTGCTGGTCTGGTGCTCAGCCTCAATGTACAATCCACAGAGGGTTGTCACGATGAAAACGACATTCTGGAACCAGTTCTCAGTATCCTTTGCAATCTGGTCGAATTTCGCACCTGCGAAGAAGGACTGAAGCCTTTGCATGAAGCCTTCGGCATTGCCGGATTTGATATCCTTGACAAAGTTGCCGATTTCAAAGGCTGAACTGGTATTGCGCTTTGCCGTGTAGAACGGCAGGAGAAATTTCATGAAGCCATTTTCAACCTCCCGGTTCGGGAAACCGAGTTTATACAGGTCAAACTCACTGTCATAATCCTTGATTGTCAAATAACCGCTCTGATAGATTACCGGTATCGGGTTGTCGTCGTTGAAGATGCTGCCAAGCATATCTGTATCAGCTTCCATTTCTGCCATCTGCTCAAGATTATAATCGGATTTCTGAAGCAGTTCCACGAGGAAGGTAGGTGTGCCGGTCTCAAACCAGTAGCTGCCGTAACGTTGTTTTGAGAGTGTGTTCAGGATGCTGAACGGATTATACATTCCCGGAGTATCGTAGGTAAAGTGGTACCCGTCATAATCAATCTTCAGTCGCTTGTATGCCTGCTCGAATGTCTGATTATTAGCCAGAGCCAGTTCTTTAATTTCCGAATCGAAGTAATGGTGAAGTTCCACTTCTGAAATACCGCAAATATCATAGTAGCGGTGGTCCATCGATATGTCATTCAGATTGTTCAGGTCACTGAATACGCTTACCTTCCCGAACTTGGTAACACCGGTCAGAAGAGCGAATCTGATGCAAGCGTCCATACTCTTCAACGCTCCGTAGAAACTTTTCAAAGTGTCCCTGTACTCTTTCTGAAGTTCATCGTTGCCGATGGCCTGGAGCATCGGCTTGTCGTATTCGTCAACCAAGATTACGACATTGCGGCCAGTCTTCTCCTTGGCACGACGGATGATGCCCTCGAATCTGGAAGAAAAATCCGTCTCCTTATCCCAACTTCCATACTTCTTCTCCCATTCACAAAGGGAAATATCCAATATGCTCTCGAGTGCTTCAATAGAATCATATTTCTTGGTATTCAAATCCAGATGCAATACCGGATATTCCACCCAGTCTTTCTCAAGATCAGCCACGGCCAAGCCTTCAAACAATTCCTTTTTTCCAAGAAAATATGCCTCCAGGGTGCTGATAAGCAAGCTTTTCCCAAAACGCCTCGGGCGGGAGAGAAAATAGTATTTTCCCTCAGACAACATCTTGTACATAAGAGCGGTCTTGTCGACATATACATAACCATTTTGGCGAATCTCCGAAAAACTTTGTATTCCTATTGGATAAAGCATATCTCCTCCGGTTTGTTGGTCAAAGAGCAAATATACGTATTTATTTTAATATGGTGATAAAATGAAAAACAAGATGCCTAAAACGCAAGTATTCTGAAGAAAAATCCGTCTCCTTATCCCAACTTCCATACTTCTTCTCCCATTCACAAAGCGAAATATCCAATATGCTCCTGAGTGCTTCCTTCACCATCTTGTACATTAAGGCTGTTTTGTCAACATACACACAACCTTCGTTACGAAGTTTCTCGAAATTCTCAAGTTTGGCTCAAAAAAAAGAGTAAATTTGCAGACATGGCTTACAGAAAATTTGATACTTGCTTTTTTGAGCGCTATGCGATGCTCCAGCTTCAGCAGATTCTGGGGCACAAATTCGATGGCCTGGTCAATCGGGACCGCCCTGACCTTCAGTCCGCAGATGAGAAAAGTATTGGAATCGAGGTGACCCGTGCTATGGAAGGAGGCCGTCTGTCTGCATTGAAAATGCTCAAGGACATATCCGGGATTTATGTTGTTCCCGGTGATAATATTGATGATATAAATGTCATACAATCAAGTGGTTATGGCTATGGTTTGCGCGAAGGGACATATATCGGAGGCATTGAACTTGATTACTGGATGGGCGCCCGGCCGATGAAGGAGATAATTGCCAACAAAGTGGGAAAAGTATCTTCCGGATTTTACGGAGATTTCAGCGAGTTCGGCCTATTCGTTTTTTCAAATGACCCTCTGACTGCACCAAATGCCTATGCGGCAATGCAATATACCATTGACCTTCAGAAATCGCTGGATGTGAAATATGCCAGACTGTATATCTCTGCCGTTTCAGATTTCTATGCCTGCAATCTTGAAGACGACATTGCCAGTGAATATCGTATGGTTCCATATCCCGTAAATGAGCAGCAGCGCAAATCTTTCTTCCTTTCGGCCCTTCGTCAGGACTGTTGATTTTGATGATTTGTGAAAAATCTGTAAGTTTGTGGGGATATATTAATAATTCAGACTATGTTCAGCTCAGATGTTTATTCAAGCAGACGCAGAGTGCTGCTTGAGAGGATGGCCGGAATGATGCCGTCAGAAAACAAAGGAATTGCAATTTTTGTAGGAAATGCTGATGCTCCCCAGAATTACAGGGGCAATGACTATAAATTCCGTCAGGACAGTTCGTTCCTGTATTATTGGGCAATAGACGAACCTTATTTTGCAGCCATTCTTGATCTTGACCAGGGATGTGATTGTTTGTATGGAAATGACGTTGATATAGAGGATATTATCTGGATGGGACCTCAGCCGAGCGTTGCATCCAAAGGTGCCCTTATCGGATGTCCGCAGACTGCCCCTCTTGCAGAATTTGAAAAAGCCGTGAGGGAGGCCGTCGCAAAAGGCCGCCCAGTGCATTTTCTCCCGCCGGCACGTCACTACAACACAGCAAAGATTGCCGAGCTCACAGGAATCTGTCCGGTAGCTGTACGCAAGGTCGCTCCAATTGCAGCCGACGGAGGACGCCATGCTTCAGAAGAACTTGTGAAGGCTGTCGTTTCAATGAGGCTCATCAAGGAACAATGCGAAATCGATGAAATTGACAAGGCTTGCGAAATCGGATATGAAATGCATACTGCTGCCCGAAACGGCTGTAAGCCTGGAGTACTTGAGCAGGAAATTGTAGGACAGATGGAGGGTGTCACCCTGTCAAAGGGCTGGGGAGTGTCCTTTACGACCATACTTTCCCAGAACGGAGAAACCCTTCACAATCACTCTCACCATCAAATCATCACTCCGGGAAGGCTTTTGGTAGTGGATGCCGGAGCGGAAAGCAACACCCATTATGCATCCGACTTCACCCGTACTTACCCATGCGCAGGGAAATTCACATCAAAGCAGCGTGACATATACGAAATAGTGGAAAGCTGCAATGAGCTGGCTTTCAATCTTACACGCCCTGGCATCACTTACAGGGAAGTGCATCTTGCCACTGTCCGGCACATGCTTGAATCACTTTCCGCTCTCGGCTTCGTGAAAGGCAACATAGACGATATGGTAGAGTGCGGAATATCAGGCCTGTTCATGCCTCACGGTCTTGGCCACAACATGGGTATGGATGTACATGACATGGAGGATTTCGGAGAAGATTATGTAGGATACGATCCGGGACAGACCCGTTCTCCTCTTCTGGGCCTGGGCAATCTCCGTATGGCGAGGATGCTCCGTCCAGGTCATGTGGTTACTGACGAACCTGGCATCTATTTCATACCGGCCCTCATAGAGCAGTGGAAGAGGGAAGGCACCGACAAAGGTTTCGTGAATTACGCCAAGCTGGAAGACTACTATACATTCGGAGGCATAAGGCTTGAAGACGATGTGCTTGTGACAGAGGACGGTGCACGCCGTCTTGGCTCACGCCGCCTCCCAATCAAATCGTCTGACATAGAAGATCTTATGGCATAAATAATATTGTCATCTCGACTGAGCACAGCGAATGGAGAGATCTAATAGAAAAAATGGACATAGCGATATCAATATTGGCCGTAGTGGCCGGAATAATCGGAATTATCGGGAGCATCCTTCCGGGGCTTCCGGGGCCGCCTGTCAGCTGGATAGGCATGCTTGTCCTGTATATATGGGGAACAGGCACCAATTCCGCAGGGGAGCCGATGTCTCTGAAGACACTTTTGGTGTGGCTTGCAGTCATGGTCGTAGTCTCTGTCGTGGATTATCTGGTGCCGATGTTTTTCACCAAAGTCACAGGGGGAAGCAAATATGCAGAGAGGGGAGCGATGGCCGGATTGATATTGGGCATTTTCCTTACCCCTGTCGGCATGATTCTCGGCGCGTTCCTCGGTGCATTCCTGTCAGAACTATATTATAACAGGAAAGGAGCCTCCCAGGCTCTCAAGGCTGCGACAGGCTCCTTTCTTGGATTCATAACAGGCACCGGTCTGAAGACCATAGCAGCCTGCATGATGATGTGGCAGATAATAGTCTATCTGTAAATAACTGCAAAGGACTGTCAAATCAGACCTTTCTTTTCAAGCCACACGACAAAGAATTTGTCGTATAGAGAATATACCCCTTTTTCCTCTGTCAGGAAATCCTTGTCGAGGAGACCTTTCAGCGCAGCACTGACACTGCTGGGTGAAAGAAGTGAGTGTTTCTTTACGAACTTTCCACTCTTGATTTGGGAAGCTTTTCCCTCTGAAGCAATGGCAAGGAGGAGATTCCTTTGTTTGAGTGGCATCTGATAGAGCAGGGACTCGTAACTGTCCGCTGACATTCTCACAATGAAGTCAATGGCTTCATTTATCATCCCGACATTGCATCTGCCTCCTTCCTCCGTTCTTGAGTATAGGATGTGCAGTACCCGGTGTATGTAGCTGGTCACCCCGTCGAATTGTTTATACAGGACAGGGACTACATCCTGGTCCAGTTTTTTCCCGTTCTGCTCAAACTTTTCTATGGCAAATTCTGTGTACTTGTCAAGCGACAGTGGTTGCAGATTGATTATTGTTACGCTTTGGTAGAATGGTCTCGAAGGAGATGTGAATATCCCGTTCATCAGGTGTCTCTGGCTTCCTGAGAAAATAAAATGGGCATTTGTGGTCTTTTGGACATACGTTCTGAGAGTTGCTTCGACTGTAGATTCCGGGTATTTGGTAATCTGCTGGAACTCGTCTATGGCAACGATGCAGGGCTTGTCAGCTTTCTGAAGATATGTGAATATCTCGTCGAGAGTCGCTGCGGGGTTAGTGATCTCGCCCAGGCCGACACTCCAGCTCGGAAGTCCGTTCATATCGAAAGAAATCTCTGAGCGAAGCGAACTGACTGCAGACAGGAATTTCTCCCATACTGACTTTCCTTTGGGTCTCAGTGTGTCCAACAATGCTTTCCCAATCAAGTTGACAAGGTCGTTCAAAGACTTGGAAGCGTAGATGTCTATCAGGAAACAATGGTAGTCGTTCCTGAACTCATCGCAGTCGAATATATGGTTTATCAGTTCAGTCTTGCCGATTCTCCTTGGAGAGATGAGCGCAATGTTGTTCTCGTTACGCAACAGATTCCTCAAATCAGAAGTCTCGTTAACTCTGTCGCAAAAATACTCCGCACCGGCATAACCATTTGTCACAAAAGGATTTCTCATAATTATAAATGTCTTTTGTGCAAAAGTAATAAAATATTCGGATGTTACTATAAAATAGTAATCATAAAATAATAATTATAAAATGATAATCATAAGAATGAAATACTTTTGTTGAGTTAAATTTTTCGTTATTTGCAGCAGTGCCGGCAAGCCGTCCATCTCCTTTTTATTAATTTTGCATCAAACATCACATTGAAGATGTTTGATGCAAGGTTATAGAAACACGTATTTCAGGCCGAACAATGACTTCAGGATATTATTGCCATTGAGCTTTTTCCGCTTCATAATATGCATTCATCTCATTTCCCGGTGTTTATATACTCCACAGCCCGTGAAAGCCAACTGTCTTCTCCATCCTTAAATGTCCCCTGGGCATAACTCATCTCAATGTCCGGGGTGACACCTATACCCTCAAGTATGTTACCATTGAGGTCCTTGACTATTCTTGTGCTGAGATATGCGAAGTGATTGCCACCGTTGTTTCCGAAAGTGCCGGAAAAAGTGGCCTCAAAATCACCGTTTATAACTCCGTGCGCACCGAAAGTGCGCTCTCCGATGAAGCATCCGTTAGGCATTGCTTTAACGATCAGCGTGCTTATCTCGGCCATACTGACTGAGTTGAGATCTGCGATTATGACTACCGGACCATCAATTGCCCTGTGTTCCGGACCCGGGCTGAAATTATGGGGAATCCACGGACTGTAGTCAAAGCGTCCAAGTCCGCATTTGTGGCGGCTCCATCCCATCTGGACCGGTTGATCCGTGAGCATACCTAAAAGATAAAAGTTGTCATTAAGGTATCCTCCACCGTTCTCCCGTACATCGATAATCACACCTTTGACTTCTTCCAGTTCGAGGACATTTTTCTTGAAGCTCTCGTATGCTTCGTATGTGGCAATGACATTTGAACTCTTATTGCCATCTTCTATATATGATTTTAATTCAGACAAACTGAAATCACTTATATGGATATATGGTATGCTGCCTTCAATCAGTCCTGAAACAATAGTCATCAAATAACTTACAGAACCATATTTTATATCGCTGGCTTTGCCTTCGGCTTCCAATTTCTTAAGCCAGGCGACCATTGTGAGGTCTTCCCAGGAATGGATGTTGTATTTATTAGCATATTCCTCATATTTTAGACATAAGTTTACATATTTGGAATTGATGTGCGTGTCGTGGTAATAGTCCCTTTTTCGGATTTCAATATTTCCAGGGGAAATTGAAAATGAAGATCTGTCTTCATCGGATGCCCAAAGATTCTTGACGGAAAAGTAGGAATGATGGTCTGTCAGGTTTCCAAGAATATCTGTGTAGAGTTCTTCAAGGTGTTTGGTTGAAATTGGATGATCTGCTTTCACAGAATCATCAAGGGCTAGAAATTCCGGCAGGAATTCATCCTTTACAGATGTCCAGTCCTTTTCTTCCAGATCCCACATTGCATAACTGGTGTTCATCGAATTCCATATTGACAGAAATTGCTCTGAAGGCCACTTGTAATCCATCTGGTTCGATGGCGTGAGGATTTCCGCCTCTGTCTTGCGGCAGGAAACTATGCTGGCAATCAATGCCATAAGGATTAAGATGGTATATATCTTTTTTGTCATAATTCTGTTTGTTAGGATAATTTATTTGAATTTTCTTTCTATTTCCCACCTCCGAAATGGAATGCGCAACCAAGTCTCAAAGCCCAGGTCGTGTTGTATCTTGGAGCCACATTGTCCTGCATTCGTGATGCCGTGTCTATAAGACTGTACCAGCATACACCTTCTAGTCTAAGTTCCAGAAGATGAGTAACTTTCCAGCCCACACCTGCAAGACCGGTAAGTCCGGCATCGAAACGCTGATCCCTCCTGTCAAGGAATTCCACTTTTTCATCAAAATGATATCCCCTCTCATCCTGATAGTATTTGAATGATCCTTCCTGTTCAGGCTCAGATCCTATTGGATATTCATCAATTCCTTTCTGCCAGCTTGCCAGCCATCCGCCGACATATCCTCCGGCATCAACCCATCCTCGGACTTTCTCCCCTCCTAAGGAGAAAGAAACCATAAGTGGAATGTGCAGATAGTGGTCACGGGTGTCTGTCCATAGCCCCTCGTAAACTCCGGTTCGATGCATCGTGTGCCCTTTCTGTACATAAGAAATGTCAGCCCTGACTCCAAGCCAGTCCATAAAATTGTACTGTACGGGAACAGTCACTTCAAGTCCACCCATACCTCCGTAACGGTAATCATAAGCATAGCCTTTGGCCATTGAATAGGAGTTGTAATCATAGCCGGCCATTATTCCTACGCTCCACTGTGCCCTCGCCACAAAGCATAAGCTCAGCGCTAACAAACATATAGAAAATTTCTTCATCATAAATCAGTTAATAATGTTATTGCTTCATATTTTATTCATATCCTTTGTTTGTTTCAAGGCAAAAGAGTTTTCACAATACAACTCAGAAGTTACTCCAAATCTTCAAGATAATTGTTACTATATCCATTGGCAGGGGAATCATTGCTGTTGTTCATAATTCCTTCAGTCTGAATCTCAATTATTTTAATCGAGGGAGATGTATATTCCTTTTCCATAGTAATTTAATTAATCACTTCACTATTAAGGGTGGTAGTCTCAGTTGTCTTTCCCGCTTCTACTTTCACACCTCTGATTATGCTCTTGCCAGCTACATCGCCGGTATCCCCATCCACTCTGTCATATACGAAATCATATTCTCCTTCCCGTAGCAGAACGGAAGCAACATCATCTTTATCATACGATCCACTGTCCTTGTAATAAGCCTTCTTTAGTCCATATTCTCCGGAACGGTAGATTTCAAGGTGTGCAAGGTATTTGCTCATTGTGTTCTTCAGTTCAACCGTGCCTGACGGTATGCGGTTCATTGCAGGCAGGTCGATGATGGTCGAAAGAATATTGTGGGTATATTTCTCTGTTTGCTCGAAATATTCTTGACCCTGTTCAGACGCTACATGTCCCTTCAATTTTGCTCTATAGACAGGTTGTACTGTAACTCGCATCCTCATATTCCCAAAATCATAATCTTTTGCACAGTAGTTACCTGCTTTTATATGCCATACCCAGCTGAAATCCATTCTCTGGTCTGTGCGGGCTATTATAGGGATGTTCTCTGTAGTATAACCTCCCATATCGTTGTTTGTCAATAGCTTGTAAGAAATTGACCTGTCTGTGGCGGATGTGGACATTTCTACAGACTGGTCTGGGAGATTCTGTGTGGAACTACTGTTTGAGATGAAACCGACAGACAGGAAACCAAGGTTAGTTGTTTTCCAGCCGGGATCCTCGGGTTCGTCATCTATGTCTTTGTATAATGCTCCGAATGTCAGATTACCTGACAATTTGAAAGACGATCCTTTCGTATATGTGGTAGATCCTATTGTAGTGGATGGTTCGGGAGTGACAAGAAAATCAGTGCTTTCCATCGACACGGCATTGCCGTTTGAGTCAAGCATCTGGAAGCCCAGATTGTATTCCCCCATATACCATCCGCACATATTAATCTGAGGAATAGATCTTTCAGCATATACTTCAGCATTGTGCATCACCACATAACCGCTGACAGAATAATAATCTCCTGAAACATAGTCGTTTCCGAACACGTGCAGTGGCAGAACCTCTATATGCAGGTCCACTGCTCCTGATGACTCCACAGCAGGAGTCTTCCATTGAATCCCTCTGTATTCTGCTACTATTTTTTCTGCTATGCTGATGTCAAAAGAATGGTTGAATGCCGATGATTTGCCATCATCACTTATCTCTGTGCCTGAGATTGCTGCACCACTCATGTTCACTTTCATCACATTCCTGCAATTCCTTGCGAATGTGC
>CAMCIE010000008.1 GCA_945874815.1 uncultured Bacteroidales bacterium | reverse complement strand
ACATCATGGGCGAGATGATGAAGACCATCAGCGAGCCACGTGAGGACTACAAGCCATTCGTTCCTCGCATCATCCAGATCCGTGTTCCGGGTGACTTCATCGGAGCCATCATCGGAAAAGGCGGAGAGGTTATCCAGAAGATTCAGAGGGAGACCGGCACTGTCATCACAATCACTGAGGAGAATACCAACGGCAAGACTGAGGGTGTTGTTGATATCTTTGGAGAAAACAAAGAGTCAATGGACAAGGCTCTCAACTGGATCAACGGCATCTGCGCTGTTCCTGAGGTTGGAAAAGTTTACCACGGTAAAGTCGTTTCCATCCTTGAGTTCGGAGCATTCGTCGAGATTCTTCCTGGCAAGGAGGGACTCCTTCACATCTCAGAGATTGACTGGTGCAAGACAGATAAAGTTGAAGATGTCCTCAACATTGGCGACGAGGTTGACGTAAAACTCCTCGAAATCGATGAGAAGACCGGCAAGATGAGACTCTCCCGCAGGGCTCTTATCGAAAAACCTGAAGGCTATGTCGAGCCAGAGCGCAGGCCAAGGCCACAGGGTGACAAAGGACCACGCCGCGATGACCGCCGTCAGAACGGAGACCGCAGGAATGACAGGGGTCCTCGCCGTGACGACCGCAGCAGAGGTCCTCGCCGTGGACAGAATGACAATTCTGACTCGCACAACAACGATCCGGAAATGTTCTGAGAAGATATTTTTTATATTGAAAGAGGCTGACTGAAAAGTCAGCCCCTTTAAGTTTTGGGAATTATGACAAAAGGATTTTTCAGGGCATTGTTGACCGCCCTGGTGATAATTGCGCTGATTGCATGTAAATCAGAGCCTTATGTAAGTTACACAGACACCATTGAAGTGAACGGCGTGAGCTTGTTTTATGCTGCCGAAGGACGAGGCAAGCCAGTAATCCTACTGCATGGAAACGGAGGCAGCCACAACACGTTCGAGACCACGACAAGGCAGCTTGCCCAGGCGGGATATATGGTATATGCCATAGATTCACGCGGTCAGGGTGCAAACAAAGCTCTTGACGAATATCATTACAAAGACATGGCGACAGATGTCGAGCAATTCATCAAAGCCAAGGGTCTGACCAAGCCGGCAGTTTTCGGATACAGCGACGGAGGCATCATCGCCCTTCAGCTTGAGGTAATGTATCCGGGCACGCTCGGAGCAATAATCACAGGAGGAGCAAACATATTCGTAGAAGGAGCCCTGACAGAAGCGTTCCGTCAGAAACATTTCTATAAGGAGAATCCCAAGCCTCTGGAAATCATGATGATAAATGAGCCGACCATGACCATTGAGGATATGAAGACCATAAAGACACCATGTCTTGTTCTCTCGGGTGAAAATGACATCATCCTTCCGGAGCATACTAAAATCATCGGAGAGAATATCCCGGGTGCGGAATACAGGATTCTTCCGGGAGAGGGCCATGGAACATATATCAGAAATTGTCGCAAAATTGGAGACTTCATTCTGGATTTTTTCAAGGAAATAGGATATTAATTACTTATTATGGATAAAAACAGTTACGCTTTGGGCATGAGCATTGCCCACAACATGCTTTCATCAGGCATTCAGGAAATCAATTTCGAAGATTTCGCTGCAGGAGTAAAAGCAGTCCTTACAGGAGCTGAGCCTGCAGTTTCATTCCAGGAGGCAAGCCAGCTTCTGGACAAATATTTCGCAGAAATTGAGAAAAAACAGCAGGCTGAACACGCTGCAATGGCAGCTGCAATGCGTGAGGAAGGCGAAATCTACCTCGCAGACAACGCAAAGCAGGAGGGAGTCACAGTACTTCCAAGCGGTCTGCAGTACAAAGTCATCAAAGAAGGAACAGGCCGTCAGCCAAAGGCAACTGACAAGGTGAAATGCCACTACGAAGGCACACTCACCAACGGCAAGAAATTCGACAGCTCATACGACCGCAACGAGCCTGCAGTATTCGGACTGAACCAGGTAATTGCAGGATGGACTGAAGGTGTACAGCTGATGAAGGAAGGTGCAAAATACGAATTCGTCATCCCTTACACTCTGGGTTACGGAGAGAACGGAGCTCCGGGAGCAATTCCTCCATACGCAACCCTCAAATTCATCGTCGAACTTATCGAAGTCCTTTAAATAGCAGAGGCTGGCAAATTGCCAGCCTCTCTTTTTGTATTTGAATCTGACTAAAGGATAGCCTCGACAGCAGCCCTCATTCCGGATTCCTGAATGGTGCGGAGATCCTGCTCGAGCATGTCAGTCAAGCCAGGGATGGCATTCAGGTCCTCACCCCAAATCAGGTCGGAAGCGGCAAGAACGCCCTCAGCCACCTTCCTTACGTCTCCGGTAGCCCAAAGCTCCTTCAAAAGATCCATGATTGCCTGGTCATCGTTCGGAACAATCTCATCCTCTCCCCTCTTTCCACCTTTATAATATGTGGTAATGCCGGCAAGGCCAAGGACAAGACCTTTAGGAAGCTCGCCCTTGCGCTCAAGGTAAGTCTTCAGGCCAGGAAGGTCACGGGTCTTGAATTTAGGGAATGAATTGAGCATGATGCTGGTCACGAAATGTTTCACGAACGGATTGCGGAAACGCTCCATTACATCGGCTGCGAACTTCTGAAGCTCCTCCATAGGAAGGTTCAGAGTGTGCATGAGCTCCTCAAACATCACCTTGTGTACGAACTTGCCGATAAGTTCATCCTCGCAGCACTCCTTCACGGTATTCAGGCCGCTGAGGTATCCCACCGGAGAAAGCACGGTGTGAGGACCGTTCAGCAAAGTAACCTTACGCTCGTGGTACGGAGCCTCGGAAGGCACGAAGAGAACATGAAGTCCGGCCTTGTCAGCTGGGAATTCTTTGGCAACCTCTTCAGGAGCCTCGATTACCCAGAGATGGAAAATCTCAGCCTTCACTAGCATATTGTCCTGATAACCGACGCGCTCGCAAAGCTCGGCTGCATTGTCACGAGGATAACCCGGAACGATGCGGTCCACCAATGTACAATAAACACCGCAGGCATTCTCAAACCAGTTGCTGAATTCCTCACCAAGGTTCCAAAGCTTGATATACTCCCTGATACAACGTTTCAATTCCTTACCATTCAAGAAGATAAGCTCACAAGGGAAAATAATCAGACCTTTGGCAGGATCACCGTTGAAATGTTTGAAACGATGATAAAGAAGCTGAGTGAGCTTGCCTGGATAAGAAGATGCAGGAGCATCCTCAAGCTTGCATGAAGGATCGAAGGCGATACCAGCCTCAGTGGTGTTGGAGATTACGAATCTGATTTCCTCCTGCTCTGCAAGAGCGAGATACTTGTCAAAATCACGGTATGGATTCAGACCTCTTGAAATAACATCTACCATCTCGACTGAATCAACAGGCTGACCATTGTCAAGTCCCTGAAGATTGAGATGATACAAGCAATCCTGCTCATTGAGCATGTCCACCATTCCCCTGTCGATAGGCTGAACGACAACAACCGACGCATTGAAATCGGTCTTCTGGTTGGTTTTCCAAATGATCCAATCCACGAAAGCGCGGAGGAAGTTGCCTTCACCGAACTGAATGATTTTTTCAGTGTAAGTCTTTGCCGCAGGGGCATTGGTGCGATTTAATCTTTCCATTTCCTTATATTTTTATTGGTTATTATTATTGTCTGTCACGGGCTATCTCCAAATCCGCGGCAAATTTATAAAAAATTTTTCGTGCTCGTGCACGGAAATTGAAAAAGTTTTCATATTTTTGCATCGGAAAAAATCCGCAAGGCTTTTGGCGGGACATAAAAAGCTAATAACTAACACTATAATAATATGTCTTTCATCAACGAAGATTTCATGCTGTCAAACGACGCAGCGAAACAGCTCTACCACGAAGGAGCTGAGAAAATGCCTATCATCGACTACCATTGCCACCTCATCCCACAGATGATCGCCCAGAACCATCAGTTCAGCGACATCACGGAACTCTGGCTCGGCGGCGACCACTACAAATGGCGCGCAATGAGAGGAAACGGAGTGCCTGAAGAATATATCACAGGCGGCAGAAGTTCATGGGAAAAATTCAGCAAATGGGCAGAAACCGTTCCTTATACAATGAGGAATCAGCTCTACCACTGGACCCACCTCGAGCTCAAAAGGGTGTTTGACATCGACAAACTCCTCAGCCCTGCTACAGCAAGGGATATCTTCGAAGAGTGCAACGCCAAGCTTGCAACAGAAGAATTCCGCGGCCAGGCGCTCATCAAGAAATTCAATGTTGTGACAGTCTGCACCACTGACGACCCTGCCGACGACCTTCGCTGGCACAAGCAGATTCTCGACAAACCGTTCGGAGTGAAGGTGATACCTGCATGGAGACCTGACAAAGCCATGGCAATTGAGAACCCCGAGGCATACAAGGAATACATCCAGAAGCTCTCTGAAGCAGCAGACATGGAGATTCGCACATATTCAGACCTCATCGAAGCTCTTGCAAAACGCCACGATTTCTTCGAATCAATGGGATGCCGTCTTTCAGACCACGGACTTGAGACCTTCTATGCATCTGACTACACCGACAGCGAGATCGAGGCCATCTTTGCAAAAGTCCTTTCAGGCAAACAGGCCGATGCAGAAGAACTCGACAAATTCCGCAGCGCATGTCTGCATGATTTCGCAGTGATGGATGCAGAGGCAGGCTGGGCACAGCAGTTCCACATCGGAGCTATCCGCAACAACAATACGAAAATGTTCTGTCAGCTCGGCCCGGACACCGGATACGATGCAATCCATGACGTACAATGCGCAGCTGCCGGCCACAGATTCTTTGACAGGCTCACCCTCGAAGGCAAACTCGCCAAGACCATCCTATACTGCCTCAACCCTAAGGACAACGAGGTGCTGATGACCATGGCCTACACCTTCAACGACGGCACTGTGCCTGGCAAGATGCAGTTCGGTTCAGGCTGGTGGTTCCTCGATCAGGAAGACGGAATGCGCAAGCAGATGAACGCCCTCTCTGCTCTGGGACTGTTCACACGCTTTGTCGGAATGCTCACAGACTCAAGAAGTTTCATCAGCTACCCACGCCACGAGTACTTCCGCCGCATCCTCTGCTCTGTTCTGGGAGAAGACATCGAGAAAGGCAAGCTCCCTGCAAGCGAAATGGAATTCATCACCAAGGTTGTGGAGGACATCTCATATAACAACGCAAAGAATTACTTCAACTTCTAAGATCTGCAGGACATGGCAAGATACATCAGAATCAATCCGGCAGACAACGTGGCAGTAGCCCTGACCGACTTGAGCAAAGGAGAATGCCTGCATGAATGTGCAGACCTCATCCTCGCCCAGGATATCCCTTCAGGACACAAAATTGCCCTTGAAGACCTCCACGAAGGAGACAATATAATCAAATACGGATTTCCGATAGGGCATCTCACTGCAGATGCCCCTAAAGGAAGCCTCGTTGACCACAGCTGCATCAAGACCAACCTGTCAGGCCTTCTCGAATACAGTTACAATCCCGGACTGAAAGAAATAGCTCCGGCAGACAAGCCATTGACATTCAAAGGATTCAGAAGAAATAGCGGTGAAGTTGGCATCAGGAACCAGATTTGGATTATCCCGACCGTAGGATGCGTCAACGGAGCGGCCCAGGCCATTGCCGCCCGCCTGATGCAGGAAAAATCCTCTGATATGGGAAGTGTTGATGCCATCGTCGCTTTCCCTCACAACTACGGATGTTCGCAGCTTGGCGACGACCATGAAAACACCCGCAAAGTCCTCGCCGACATGGCTCACCACCCGAACGCCGGAGGCGTGCTCTTCGTTTCCCTCGGATGTGAGAACAACCAGCTTTCGACTTTCCGCAACCTGATCGAAGACTGCGACCCGCTCAGGGTACGCGCCATCGAGTGCCAGAAGATTGAAGGCGACGAAGTGGAGGAAGGACTCAGGCAGGCACGCGAAATCTTCGACATTTGCAGCAAGGACGTCAGGACGGACGTACCGGTTGCAGAGCTGAAAGTCGGACTGAAATGCGGAGGATCGGACGGATTGTCAGGCATCACCGCCAACCCTCTCCTTGGAGTATTCTCCGACTGGATCGTTGCCCAGGGAGGTACTACAGTACTGACCGAAGTGCCTGAAATGTTCGGTGCGGAGACAATTCTGATGAACCGTTGCCAGGATGAGGAGACATTCGCAAAGACAGTCAGCCTGATCAACGATTTCAAGGAATATTTCATGAAGAACAACCAGCCGGTCTATGAAAACCCTTCACCGGGCAACAAAGCAGGCGGAATCTCCACCCTTGAAGAGAAATCACTGGGATGTACCCAGAAATGCGGTTCAAGCATCGTGCGTGATGTCCTCAAATATGGCGAAAGACTTAAAACCAAGGGACTCAACCTGTTAAGCTCTCCTGGAAATGACCTTGTAGCTTCAACTGCACTGGCTGCATCAGGATGTCAGATAGTTCTTTTCACCACAGGACGAGGCACTCCGTTCGGAAGTTTCGTTCCGACCATGAAGATATCCACCAACTCCACTCTTGCTGCCCGCAAGAAAGGATGGATTGACTTCAACGCCGGCGTGATAGCCGAGGATGAGCCGATGCAAAAGACTGCCGAAGCGTTCATCGAAGCTGTGCTGGATGTGGTCAATGGCAAACCGGTCAGAAGCGAAGAACATGGCATCAGGGAAATAGCCATATTCAAAACCGGAGTCACCCTATAGCCTCCCCTCCCCAAGCTCAGAACCAACGATATATTCAGGACTTGGTCAATGTTAATAATTGTCGATGTTCAACCGTGACAATATGTCCATGTGGGCGTAATTGTCGCGGTTGACTGGTTTTTTATGCATTATGATATATTCGGCCAGGGTGGTCACCGCCATCTTGGATTGGAGACTTGTCCGATGGGCTATCAGGAGGGTGACCTGCCCGCGGTTGAGCGCATGGATATTTTTATCCAGATTGTCAAAGCCAATGACCCTCCGGTCGCTGCATGGATGTTCCCTGAGATAATCCGCAATCAGATGAATGCGGGAATTGAACATCACCACCAGTTTATTCTCGCCCGTGAGCCCTTCGAGAGCCTTCCCGATGGTCTGAGGCTCCGATGGGTCGATGAAAATATTGTTTATATGGCAATCCGGAAAATTGGACTTTATATAATCGTTGAATCCCTCCCTTCTCGTGACGGTAGGATCTGACTTACGGGATTTATCCCTGATTATCCGCACCACCACAATATCTTTTACCTGATCTGCCGGCAGCCTTTCGGTGAGCAATGCGGCACAAAGGTAACCGCTCTGGTACATTGGCATTCCGAAATATGCACAATATTGAGGCTCATCAAGTTTAGTATCAACATACACATAAGGGATGCCTCTTGAGTGCAGCTCGGAAGCAAGGATTTGGGTAGCAGTCTTGAACAAAGGAGGAAGCACGACACCGGAAGGCGAACAGTCCAGCAATTCCTTGCATGCGGCATCAAACGATGCCGAATCATACTGGTTGTATGTGATTATCTTTATGGCAATATTCAGATGTGACATGGCTTCGGCACCTTCGAGGCAACCTTTACGGATCATATCCCAATATTCCCCCTTCTCAGCTTCCGGAAGCAGGCAAACGATCAGGCGGGACTTTTTCGAAGCCAGTACTGCCGCATACGGATTAGGCTCAAACTTGAGTTCCCTTACGGCTTTCATGACTTTTTCGGCAGTTTTTTTCGACACCTCTCCCCTGTTGTGGATTACACGGTCCACAGTACCTCTGGAGACGCCAGCGAGCGCCGCCACATCAAAAATCGTAACTTGCTGTTTTTCTTCCATGACACCCTGTAGTGTAGAGTCCACAAAGATAATAAAAGTTTGCCGGACAAATGACTTGCCGGGTTGTGCAATCCTCCCTTTTTATCTAATTTTGTAATTAATATCATTTAGAATCATCCAACTTTCAGAACATCAGTATGATATTGATTGCAGACAGCGGAGCTACCAAGACTCATTGGTATTTCTGTCACGAGCCCGGTGACATGGTCATGGTGCAGACCGAAGGCATCAATGCCGCTACCATGGGAAGGGATAAAATACATGAAATCGTCCTTTCAGCCGCCTCCAAGGCAGCTTCCGACGTGGTCAACGAAGTTGAAGCCATATATTTCTACGGCGCCGGCATAGTCTCCTCGGAGGCATCCTCCGTCATAAGAGATGAATTATGCCTGGCATTCCCGTCTGCCAGCCTCATGGAATTCCACTCAGACATGACCGGAGCGGCGACAGCTCTTTTTGGAAATGGAAGAGGAGTGGCAGCCATCATGGGTACCGGAAGCAACAGCTGTCTTTATGAAAATGGAAAAATCATCAGGAACATACGCCCCGGAGGCTTCATCCTCGGAGACGAAGGAAGCGGAGCAGCCCTCGGAAGAGAATTCCTTTCGGACTATTTCAAGGAACTTGTGCCGGCAGAGCTTGCAGCGGAATTCGATAAAGAATTCCATGTGACTTATCCTGAGGCAGTTGCAAACATATACAAAGGCGATGCGCCTTCCAGATATCTTGCCTCTTTTGCCAAATTCATAGTCAGCCACAAAAGCCATGAATATGTGGCCGGACTAATTGAGCGCAATCTGAGAAATTTCATCGAAAGAGCCCTTTCGCGATATGGCTGCACGGAAGCAGGCGTTGTCGGCTCGCTCGGATATGCGCTGCAGGATGAACTCACTGCCTTGGGAAGGGAATACGGACTTAATTTTGTCAAATTCCTGTCCTCCCCCATCCACGCCCTCGCCGCATGGCACACCTCCCGACCAACCGAGCAAAACACCCCAATGTCATCTCGACCAAGCGAGCAAAACACCACAATGTCATCTCGACCAGCCGAGCCAAAAACCCCAATGTCATCTCGACCAAGCGAAGCGCGTGGAGAGATCTAACCCCCCCCCAACCATGCCCTACAAAGAAACATACCCCTCAAAACTCCTCGAAGAAGCAACAGATGCCATAAGCACCCTCCCGGGCATAGGCCGCCGCAGTGCCCTTCGTCTTGCCCTGCACCTGCTGAAGCAACCACAGGAGAACGTTGCGCACCTGACAAAATCCATCGACAACCTGCGCAACAACGTACAATACTGCTCCACATGCATGATGATATCCGACGGCCCCACCTGCTCGATCTGCTCGGACCGCTCACGTGACCATAAAACAATATGCGTAGTAGAAAGCGTACGCGACGTAATGAGCATTGAGAATACGGGCCAGTTCCACGGAGTGTACCACGTACTCGGAGGCATCATTTCCCCAATCAACGGCATCGGTCCTTCCGACCTGACTATCAAAGAATTGAAACAACGCATAGAAGCAATATCCAAAGACCCCCAGATGCTCAACGGCGCAGAAGTGATCCTTGCGCTGAGCGGTGACGTGGAAGGTGAAACAACATCCTTCTACATCTACCGCCAAATCTCATCCTACGGAATCAGGATATCCACCTTGGCACGCGGCCTCGGCTTCGGTGACGACCTCGAATATGCCGACGAACTGACCCTCGGCCGCTCCATCACCAACCGCCAGCTCTTCCAGCCCTGACACATTCCCACCATCATTCCCGACTACATGACCTGCAACGTCATTCCCGGCATGACCGGGAATCTCACACAAAAGCCCGGAAAAATGGCCGTAAATAAAAAATAAATATTATTTTTGCAGGCTTATTGTGTCGTAAGCAAGGTGTAAGGCAAGAAGAAAATTCAAAAGTCAAAAAGGGAGGTAGAACATGATTGAGATCTTCTACAAGGATAACGGACAAATCAGCGTTTCCCAGACAGAAACCGATTTCGCAAACATCAACTACAACGATGTCCTCTGGATAGACATGTATCTGCCCACCGGAGAGGAAAAAAGAGCCACCGAAGCCTTCCTCGGAACCACAATCCAGAGCCGTGCACAGGCGGAAGAGATCGAGAGCTCATCACGCTACTCCGAGACCGAACAGGCAATCTTCGCAAACACCAACTTCCTCATCCCGGGCCCGGAAGAATATTCCATGGAGACTGTCTCCTTCATCCTGAAGGACAACATTCTCACCACACTGCGCGAATGCCCGCTGAGAAGCTTCACCGACATCCAGCGCCGCATCCTTGCATTCCCGAAAATTTACGAATCCGGCCACATCGTATTCGTAAGCATCCTCGAACAGCGAATTGACCTGGACGCCGACATGGTCGAGCTGGTCTCAAAGGAAATCGCCCAGTACAACAAGAAACTGAATCTGGGAGAAGACATCAGTGAAGACTTCCTCATCGACATCAACCAGCTCCAGGACAACACGATGATGATCCGCGAAAACATCGTGGACAAGCAGCGCGTAATCTCCAGCCTGCTGAAAAGCGCGAAATACCCTCAGGAACTCCTTCCGAAACTGAATGTCCTTCTGAAAGATATCTCATCACTGATCAACCACACCAACTTCAGCTTCGAAAGATTGGAATACCTTCAGAACACAGTGATAGGTATCATCAACCTCGACCAGAACAAAATCATGAAAGTCTTCACCCTGGTCTCACTGATGCTGATGCCGCCGACCCTGATAGCAAGCTTCTTCGGCATGAACGTCTCCTTCGGAGGCTTCTTCGCAGAATCCATCTGGGCATGGGTGGTCATCGTGGCGCTGATGCTTATGTCATTCGGATTTATCTACCTGATTTTCAAGAGAAGAAACATGTTCTGAGCATCTCGGATGGTGCTCCAGTATATTCCTCTGCCAAGTGGCGGAGGAAACATGCGTGTATATCTCGGTAGTGGTTATGTTTTCATGACCCAGCATCTCCTGGACCACACGCAGGTCCGCCCCGTTCTCAATCAGATGAGTAGCGAATGAATGCCTGAACGAGTGAGGTGAAAGACTCTTCCTGACCCCAGCCTTCAGAGCATAGGAACGGATCATCTTGAATACCCACACCCTGCTCAAGGCACCTCCCCTGCGGTTAATGAACAGAATGTCATCATCACAGCCCTCGGGCACGATCCTCTCCTGCAAATAATCCCTCAGAGCCTCAGCCGCCATATCCCCCAAAGGCACGATTCTCTCCTTGTTGCCCTTGCCGATGACCTTGACAAAGCCATCCTTCCAGAAAATATCAGAAACCTTCATGCCGCAAGCCTCGGACACGCGCAAGCCGCATCCATACAGCACCTCCAGCACGGCCCTGTCCCTCAGGGAAGCCCAGTCCCTCCCGTCACAAGCCCCGATAATCCTGTCCACCTCATCGACGGAAAGCACATCAGGAAGATATCTGCCCTGCTTGGGAGTCTCAATCCTGTCACAAGGATTATCCTTCAGCTGCCCCTCAAGGACCAGATAGCCGAAAAAGCTCCGGAGCGAACTGATTATCCTCGACTGAGAACGCTTCGACACATCGGAACGGGAAGAAAGATAGGACAGGATGTCCCCGGAACCAGCCCCGGTCACATCCTGTCCATACCATTCGATGAATTTTTCCACATCCGAACAATACGAAGCCACAGTGTTGGGTGACATCGCACGCTCGATGCGCAAATAATAATTATAATCTTTCAAGAGTTGCATACTCGACGCCGTACTTCATCATCTGACCAAGGTAGTCATCGGTATATTCAATCTTGTAATCCACAGTCTTGCCGTTCTTTACAACAGGTACGATGTCCGGATTCACAAAACCGCCATAAGGTTTCAGTTCAAGAGCGGCATAACGCTCCCTTACCTCCTTGTGCAGGGCAGGATCGATGTTCACGGCATAATTCTCGACGAGAGTCTTGCCTGCCTCGAAATCACCCTCTGACTTGATGCGCTGGATCTCGGCAAGAAGATCTCCGAAAAGTCCGCGGAGAGCCTCATAATCATTGACCACGAAATAAGTTTTGCCATCACGGACCTTCTTCTCTATCACATTGTCCTTCAAGCCCTTCTCATAGCACCAGTCAGCGATGAGCTTGCGGTTCTGCATGTGAGCCTCGGTATTCGGCCTGCCAAGCTCGACCCTTGTGAACTGAGTGAAGATACCATTACGGATATAGCTTGCATACTGAGCCTTGTAGGCATCCTTGTCAGGAATGATTCCAAGCTCGACCAACTTCGGATCAGCCATATAGTAAAGACCGAACAAATCGGCACGAGTCTCCTCAAGAGTGGAGCTGTACTCACCCAGAGCATTTGGAGAAGTACCCGGCAGAAGCTGACCGGAACCGTGTCCGAGGCACTCGTGAAGGTCAGTGTGAAGATCGTCGGTAATGTCACCATACTTCTTGATCATCTCTATCTCAGCCTCATCCCAGGCAAACTCGCTGAGCATATTCTTCGGAGACTCCTGGGCTGCCTTGCTGTAAGCGGAAGTAATGTTGGCAATGGTAACGGACTTCGAGCCGTGCTCCCTTCTGATCCAGTCCGCATTCGGAAGATTGATACCGATAGGAGTTGCAGGATAGCAGTCACCGGCAAGGGTCGCCACATTGATGACCTTTGCACTCACGCCCTTAACCTCTTTTTTCTTGAAACGAGCATCAATCGGAGAATTGTCCTCAAACCACTGGGCATTTGCACTGATAATCTCGGTCCTGCGTGAAGCCTCCACATCCTTGAAATTCACCAGGCCCTCCCAAGTTGCCTTGCGGCCGAGCGGGTCATTGTAATCCTCAACGAAACCGTTCACGAAATCCACTGTACCGAGAGTGTCATTGAGCCACTGGATGTTGTACTCATCCCAAAGCCTCAGGTCTCCAGTCTTGTAATAATCGACAAGAACGGCAATGTAGTTCTTCTGGACATCATTCTCGGCAACCCTGGCAGCAGCCTCAAGTTCAGTGCAGATTTTCTCCAAAGCCTCGCCATACAGTCCGCCGACCTTATACACCTGCTCGTACACCTTTCCGTCGGCACCTTTTACAACCTTGCTGTTCAAACCGTAAGAAACAGGTGTCGGATCAGAAGGGTCAACCATGTCAGCATAAAGTTTCTCCACCTCGGCACGGGTCACACCCTCGTAGAAATTCACAGCCGACTGAGCCACGATATCACCGTTACGGTCAGTTGACTTGCGCTGCGGCATAATGGCCGGATCATATATTACAGGCAGGAGCTCAGCACATTTCTCACCGTCACCGACTGCCTC
Organism: uncultured Bacteroidales bacterium; assembly: GCA_945874815.1. GTDB lineage: Bacteria > Bacteroidota > Bacteroidia > Bacteroidales > UBA932 > Cryptobacteroides. The sequence continues at coordinate 1,665 of CAMCIE010000008.1, read as the reverse complement.
CATAAGGCTGCGGAAATACTCCTGCGAGCACTCAGGGAAGAACTTGTCCTCGGAATAATGATGATGGATACCGTTGCTGAAGAAAACTCTCTTGGCATAAGTCTCGAACTGAAGATAATCCTCACAAGTGCGGTCACCCTTGTAATTCGCAATGATATTCTCAATCACATGGCGCACCGGAAGATTGAATTTGCAATTCTGGGCCCAGAGAATGTCACGGCCATATTTTGCCGCCTCACCCAGATGATAAACATATTCCTTCTGCTGAAGTGTAAGCTCGTCCCATCCGGGAACCTTGTACCTCATCACCTTGAGGTCTGCAAATTCATCAATGAGATATTTGAAATCTCCTTCATCCGCCTTGTCCGTGCAAGAAACCGCGCAGGCCGCAAGGCCAGTTGCTGCAATCATTTTGATAATCGTATGTTTCATAATCAATAAATATTTCAAATTCCTCAAATCCAAAACAAAAATTACTACGGCCTGCAAAGATAGCAATTATGAGAATAAAAACGTTATCTTTGCAAATTCAGTTCTGCAATATGCAGGACCAAAATTTAAGATTATGGGAATATACGACATATTGAATAAGGCACTCAAGGCACTGGCGGCCATGCTGACCGTCATGGTTATAAACTCCTGCATAGGCAAGGACAGCGGCTACGTCTTCCCGGACTGGGACAGCGACCCGGCCCCACAGGGAGACAGGGAGTACACCCAGCTCAAGAGGCATACCTTTATCATGTTCTCCCTTGGCCACAACAACCTCGCCTCGGAACTGGAAGAAGACATCAAGGAACTCAAACAAGGACTGGTCCCCGGCAACGGCACCGACGATGATGTCCTGCTGGTATTCAGCCACCGGAAATACAGCCAGTCCACAGATCCCCGGAATGCTCCGCTCCTTCAGAGAATATACAGGCTCCCCGACGGCCAGACAATATGTGACACACTGAAAACATGGAGCCTCTCCACAATCTCCGCAGACCCGGCCACCATCAGAGAAGTATTCGATTATGTCGTAAAGGAATTCCCGTCCGCCGACTACGGAGCCCTTTTCTCATCCCATGCAACGGGCTACCTGCCGGAAGGATTCTACAGCAACCCGGACAACTACATTTTCCCGGGAGACAGCCAACCCCTCTACCGGGGCGGCCGGCCGGGAGGTGTCCCTTATGTTGAAATTCCGCGCCAGGAGAACGAGCCCATGGTCAAGAGCTGCGGGCAAGACGTACAAGGAAGGCTTTCTTATGAGATTGAAATTCAGGACTTTGCAAATGCGATTCCGATCAAGCTCTCATACATGCTCTTCGATGCCTGCTTCATGGGAGGAATCGAAGTGGCATACGAACTTAAAGACAAATGCGACATGATAGGCTTCTCTCAGACAGAAGTCCTTTCAAACGGGTTCCTCTATACCGAGCTGGGCAGCCATATTTTCGGAAACGACGGCCCGACTCCGCAGAAAGTCTGTGAAGACTATTTCAACTCCTACGACATCCAGACAGGAGTGTTCAGGTCTGCCACCATCTCGATGGTGGACTGCAACCGCCTCGAACCCCTCGCCCAGGTCTGCAACCGTCTTTTTGACAAATACAGGAATACCCTCGATGCCCTCGATCCGTCCATTATCCAGAGATATTACCGCTATAAATATCATTGGTT
>CAMCIE010000007.1 GCA_945874815.1 uncultured Bacteroidales bacterium | reverse complement strand
ATGTCATGGCACGTTCGATCAAGGACTCCATCTGCCGCTACAAGACCCAGAGCGGATACAAGGTCAACAGAAGGGCCGGCTGGGATACTCACGGACTCCCGGTAGAGCTCGGAGTGGAGAAAATGCTCGGCATCACCAAGGAAGATATTGGCAGCAAGATCAGCGTTGAGGAATACAACCAGGCTTGCCGCAAGGAAGTGATGAAATATACCGCGGAGTGGGTGAACCTTACTGAAAGGATTGGCTACTGGGTGGATATGAACGACCCGTACATCACCTATGACAACAGGTATATCGAGACCCTCTGGTACCTTCTCAAGAAGATTTACGACAAGGGACTGCTCTACAAAGGATATTCCATCCAGCCATATTCACCTGCTGCCGGAACAGGCTTGAGCACGCACGAGCTCAACCAGCCTGGCTGCTACAGGGATGTCAAGGATACGACTGCCACTGTTCAGTTCGAAGTAATCAAGGATGAAAAATCACAGATTCTCTACGGATGTCAGACCCTTCCTGTATTCTTCCTTGCATGGACCACAACTCCATGGACACTCCCTTCAAACACAGCTCTTTGCGTGGGCCCTAACATCGACTATGTGAGGGTTGAATCATTCAATCCATATACCGGTGACCCGTGCATCTATGTTGTTGCAGAAGCATTGCTTCCGTCGCTTTTCAATCCTAAGGCAAAGGATATAGCATTTTCAGACTACAAACCGGGAGACAAACTCGTTCCTTACAGAGTGCTCGACGGCAAATTCAAAGGCTCGGAGCTTGTCGGAATATCATACCATCAGCTCATTCCTTGGTTCAATCCGGGAGAGGGCGCATTCCGTGTAATCCCCGGAGACTATGTTACAGTCGAGGATGGTACCGGTATCGTACATATCGCACCTACCTTCGGAGCGGATGACAACAAGGTGGCAAAGGCTGCCGGTGTTCCTGCGCTGATGGTGCTCGACCGCAATGGTGACAGATGTGCCCAGGTGGACCGTCAGGGAAGGTTCTTCCGTGTGGAGGATATGGATCCTGACTATGTAAAGGCCAATATGTCAGAGTCTTATGTGGAGTGGGCAGGAAGATATGTGAAAAATGCCTACGATTCTTCCCTTGCTCCGGATGCTCCTACTCTTGACGTTGACATTTGCGTTATGCTCAAGCAGCAGGGCAAAGCTTTCAAAATTGAAAAACACACCCATACCTATCCTCACTGCTGGAGGACAGACAAACCGGTGCTCTACTATCCTCTCAACTCATGGTTCATCAGGACGACTGCCGTGCGCGAGAGAATGATGGAGCTCAACGATACTATCCAGTGGAAACCGGAATCTACCGGAACAGGCCGTTTCGGAAAATGGCTTGAGAACATTCAGGACTGGAACCTTTCAAGAAGCCGTTACTGGGGTACTCCTCTGCCTGTGTGGATGAGCGAGGACGGAAAGGAAATCAAATGCATCGGCTCCGTAAAGGAACTCTATGCTGAGGTTGACAAGGCTGTCGAGGCTGGATTCATGACTTCCAACCCATTCAGGAACTGGGGATTCGATCCTGAGGACATGTCCAAGGAAAATTACGACAAGATTGACCTCCACAGGCCTTATGTTGACAATATCTTCCTCGTTTCCGACAGCGGAAAGAAGATGACCCGTGAGACTGACCTCATTGACGTTTGGTTCGATTCCGGTGCCATGCCTTATGCTCAGGAAGGCCTCCGCAACTTGGCAAGCGAGCGCTTCGGATGCACAGCCGACTTCATCGCCGAAGGCGTCGACCAGACCCGCGGCTGGTTCTACACCCTGCATGCAATCAATACCATGGTAAGCGACAAATGCGCTTTCAAACGTGTGATTTCCAACGGATTGGTTCTCGATAAGGATGGAAACAAGATGAGCAAGCGTCTGGGCAATGCCGTGGATCCTTTCAAGGCACTTGACAAATATGGTCCGGATGCACTCAGATGGTACATGCTCACCAACTCCCAGCCATGGGACAACCTCCGTTTCGATGAGGCAGGTGTGGATGAAGTACGCAGGAAATTCTTCGGAACACTTTACAATACATATTCATTCTTCGCACTCTATGCGAACGTTGACGGCTTTGATCCTGCAACCGGAGCAGTACCGATGTCTGAGCGTCCGGAGATTGACAGGTGGATCATTTCACTGCTCAACACACTGGTAAAAGATGTCGTTGCAGCTTACGAGGACTATGACGTCACTTCAGCAGGCCGTCTGATTCAGGATTTCGTATGCGACCACCTGAGCAACTGGTATGTCCGTCTCGGCCGCAAACGTTTCTGGGGCGGAGTTATGGATACAGACAAGCTTTCTGCATATCAGACTCTGTATCAGGTACTTGTTTCGGTTGCCAAATTGGCTGCACCTATCGCTCCATTCTTCATGGAAAGGCTTTATCTCGATCTGGTCGAGGGTGCGGATTCAGTACACTATGTCCCTATGCCGGAATATGACAGCACTGTAGTGGACAAGGATCTCGAAGAAAGAATGGAACTTGCTCAGAGGGCATCCTCAATGGTTCTTGCCCTTCGCCGCAAAGTGAACATCAATGTGCGCAAGCCTCTTCAGAAGATTATCATTCCTGTGATTGACGACAAAGTGAAGACTCAGCTTGAGAAAGTTAAATCACTGATTCTTTCAGAGGTCAATGTGAAGGAAGCAGAGTTTATTTCTGATACTACAGGCTTGATTACCAAGAAGATACGTCCTAATTTCAAGACTCTTGGCAAGGCTTATGGCAAGCAGATGAAGGAGATTGCAGCTGCCTTTGGCCAGCTCAGTCAGGAGGAAATATCAGCAATTCAGGCGAGTGAGGCTTCTGCTCAGGCATATCTTATGCATCTGCCTTCCGGAGATGTCACTCTTTCCAAGGGTGATTATGAGATTACGTCTGAGGACATGCCGGGCTGGCTTGTTGCTACCGAGGGTACATTGACTCTGGCTCTGGATGTGACTATCACCGAAGAACTCCGTCAGGAAGGCATTGCGCGTGAATTGATCAACAGGATCCAGAATCTTCGCAAGGACAGCGGATTCGAAGTAACAGACAAGATAACAGTAACCATATATGCAGATGGTGCAGATGGAGAGGATATCAGCCTCTGCCTCAAATCGTTCGGCAATTATATCGCATCACAGACTCTTGCACTTTCAGTATCATCGGAGCCTGCTTCCCAGGCTGGTGATGCTCCGCAGGTTGAATGGAACGATGGCACTATCGGTATCAAAGTCATCAAGATGTAAGACTCTTGAATTAGTAACCATTTAAACTAAAGTATTATGGCAGAAGAAAAGAAAATCAACGAGCCTGACGTAAAATTGCGTTACAGTGACGAAGAACTTCAGGAGTTCAAGGTGATAATTCTTGATATGCTTGATAAGGCAAAGAAAGAATACAAAACTCTCCGTGATGTCGTTACTCATGGCTCCAGCAACGATATCGAAGATACATCACCTACTTTCAAAGTGATGGAGGAAGGTGCGGCTTCACTGAACAAGGAGGAAGCAGGTGCTCTGGCACAGAGACAGTACAAGTTCATCCAGAATCTCGAGGCTGCTCTGATACGTATTGAGAACAAGACTTATGGCATCTGCCGTGTTACCGGCAAGCTCATTCCTAAGGAAAGACTCAGACTTGTTCCTCATGCTACCCTCACAGTTGAGGCAAAGGAGATGATGAACAAGAATAAATAGCAGGCCGGATGAAATTGTCAAAAGCGTCCAAACTTCTGCTGTTGGGCCTTGTACTCGTGATTATTGACCAGATCATCAAAGTTCTGGTCATTTCAAATATGCAGCTTGGCCAGACCATCAATGTGATAGGGGACTGGTTCAAGTTGCACTTTGTGCTGAACAAAGGTTTTGCTTTCGGAATGGCGTTTGGCGGGATTTGGGGTAAGTTAATACTCTCCCTGTTCAGGGTTGTGCTGTTCGGATTCCTGTGCTGGTGGATAAACAAGCTCTCGAAAAGGGGTGAAGTCCCGACCGGTGTGCTGGTGGGTCTGACTCTTATAACAGCCGGAGCCCTGGGCAATATCGTGGATTGCTATTTTTACGGTCTGATATGGCCTGAAACCGTTACATCCGGTGCTCCGTTCGCCTTTATGTTCGGTCAGGTCGTGGATATGTTTTACTTCCCGCTCTTTGATTACAAGCTTCCATGGTCGGATCAGATTCATACATTCTTCGGCGCAGTGTTCAACTTTGCTGACAGCTGCGTCACCTGCGGAGCTCTGTATCTGATTTTCTTCCAGTATAAATTCTTCACGAAAGAAGACATCTGAAACAGTTTTCTTCCATGTTCCTGAAAATGAAAAGGCCCCCGGAATCCGGAGGCTTTTTTTTGTTATTTTGTAAGTCCGAGCTTTTCCATCAGAGCTTTTGGCTGCGGATCGTGACCGCGGAAGTTGCGGTAGAGGATTGCCGGATCTTCAGAATCTCCTTTTTCGAGGATGTTCTTGCGGAACGAGGTTGAGACTTCCTTGTTGAAAATACCTTTCTCCTTGAAAAGTGAGAAACCGTCAGCTTCGAGGACTTCAGCCCATTTGTATGAGTAGTAGCCTGCTGAATATCCACCGGAGAAGATGTGGCCGAATGCAGGAGAGATGGCTGCACCCTGAACTGAAGGAAGTACTGCATAAGGGGCAAGAACTGCTTTCTCGAACTCCACAGTTCCTTCCTGAGGAACGCTTGTAAGTGTGTGCCATGCCATGTCAAGGTATCCGAAATGCAACTGTCTGACCTGTGAATAACCTGCAAGGTAATTCTTGGCAGCAATGATTTTGTCCACAAGCTCACCCGGGATAGGCTCACCTGTGCGATAGTCACGTGCAAAAGTATTAAGATACTCTTTCTCATATCCCCAATTCTCCATTATCTGGGAAGGAAGTTCCACGAAATCACGGGCAACGCTTGTTCCTGTCATTGAAGGATATGTGCCCTGGGCAAGAATACCGTGGAGAGCGTGACCGAACTCATGAAGGAAGGTTGTGAACTCATCGTGAGTGATAAGCGATGGTGTGTCAGCGGTTGGCTTTGTAAAGTTTGTGACAATGCTGATGAAAGGCCTGTACTCAACGCCGTCAATAATGCTCTGGCCACGGAATTCAGTCATCCATGCACCACCCCTCTTGCTTGCTCTCGGGAAGAAATCAGCATAGAAGAGTGCAAGATGGCTTCCATCCTCATCCTTGACATCATATACCTTCACATCCTTGTGATATACAGGTACATTGTCAAGAGGCTCGAATGTGATGCCGTAAAGACGGTTGGCAAGGTCGAACACCGCATCGATGCAGTTCTCAAGCTTGAAATATGGCTTGAGCTGCTCTGCATTCAGAGAGTATTCCGCTTCCTGATATCGTTCAGACCAGAATGAAAAGTCCCATGGCATGAATTCCTCGGATGCGGCGAATCCGTTCCTTACAGCGTAATCCTTTACTGCTTTCACATCAGCGAGAGCGTAAGGCATTGAAGGGACGAGAAGCTCGGCAATGAAATCGTTGACAGTCTTCTTGTCCTTTGCCATGCGGTCCTCAAGTGCATAGTCTGCATAAGTCTCATATCCAAGGAGATTGGAAATCCTGATTCTCAGGTCCACGATTTTCTTCACGATATCCAGATTGGAATTCTCACCGTCCACAGCCTTTGAATTGTATGCAATCCACATCTGCTTGCGAAGGTCACGGCTGTTGCAATATTTCATGAAAGGACCATAACTTGGGTAGTCAAGCGTATATGCCCATCCTTCAAGGCCTTTTTCCTGTGCGGTTTCCTTTCCGAGAACCATCATGTAATCCGGCAGTCCTTCCAATTGAGTGCTGTCTGTAACGTTAAGAGTATAGGCATTTGTCGCTGCAAGCACATTCTTGCTGAACTGAAGGGTAGTCATGGACAGCTCTTTAGAAAGCTCGGCATAGACTGCCTTGTCTTCATCAGACAGATTTGCACCTCCTCTGACGAAGCTTTTGTAGTGCTGTTCAAGAAGTCTTTCCTGCGTCTTGTCAAGGCCAAGAGTCTCCTTTTTCATATAGACTGCCTTGACTTTCTCAAACAGAGGAGCATTCAGTGACACATAAGTTGAATAATCAGTAAGCATAGGTGACACCTGCTCAGCTATCTGCTGTTTCTCGTCATCCGTGTCAGCTTCCATGATGTTGAAGAAGATGGATGACACCCTGTCAAGAGTCCTGCCTGAGAACTCCAGGGCTTCGATGGTGTTTTCAAATGTAGGCTCCTGAGTATTTGCCACAATCGCATCAATCTCGGCCTTTGCCTGAGCAATCGCTGTCTCGAACGCAGGGAGGTAGTGCTCGTTTTTGATTTTGTCAAACTGCGGAGCGCCGTATGGAAGCGGCGATTCCGTCAAAAGAGGATTTTCCATTTTACAACCGGTGATAAGTGCAAGCGAAGCCGCTGCAACAAGAAGTTTTTTATTCATGTTGATAAATTGTTATTTTCAAAAGTCCTGCAAAGGTAAGGAAACATTTCTGATTTTCATTATAGAATAAATCCTGCTTTCCGTCATATAGTATTTGATATCGAAACAAGCGCATTCATCCCTGCCTCTGATTCTGCTATGTGAAGTCATGATTCCCGGGACGAAGCCCAGAGTCATGATATCCACAAGGCTGATATTGTCAATTCCGGAGCAGATCAGCTGGTCAAGGATTTCGTAATTCCTGGATATGCTGGAAAGGACACGTCTGCGGTAAGTCCTGCTTACCTTGCCCAATTCATTATAGTATTTGGATTTACATTCTTCACTGCAGAATTTCTTATCCGCCCTGCCATAATGAATCTTGTCTCCGCATTCCAGGCAATTGGGGATTATGCGTGTCAGTTTCTTGTACATTGCTGTAAATTTTTACGAATACTTTACAAATCTCTCAAAGGATGGAAATACTTGCAACAGCGCCAGCAAGCTATTTTTGATTTTGAATGTAAATATTTCTGTTTGAATAAGTTTGAATAACTTTTAATCATTTTTTGACATGACGTCAGATTTTTTTTGACTGTTTATTGGCACGGTGTCGTGCACATATAAAAGTTTGATACAGCCTCAAGAAAATACGAAAAATGCCAAAAAAAGAAATAAGTGGATCTTCTGGATTGAAAGTGAGCAATGGTTCTGGATTTTTTGCATTACTTTGCACCTGTCCTACAGAGCGCTCATAAGAAGTGGGAAGACAATAACAACTTAAAGAGAGAGAATCTTATGGAACACATTAACAGAATCGAATTGCAGGGACATGTCGGCACAGTCCGCACCAATGTATTTGAAGGCAGGTCAGTGGCCAATTTCTCACTGGCGACTGAGTACTTCTACAAGAATAAGGATGGTTCAGGAGTATCTGAAACGACCTGGCACAATGTGGTGGCCTGGAGCGGTAAGGATATAGCGGATCTGAATACCATTGTCAAGGGTACTCCCGTATATGTGTGCGGACGCTTGAGACTGAACAAGTACACAAATCCTGAAGGAGTGGAGAAGCAAGTCTTTGAAATAATCGCCTCAAAAGTCAGGATACTTAATGAGGTTTGATGTATTTTACCTAAATTTGCGGGGAGAATCCGGCTAACCGGACTCTCCTTTCAAACAGGTATTCTCAATGAAGAAAGATGTCGCATTGGTTTTGTCAAGCGGAGGTCCGAGAGGATTCGCTTACATAGGAGCAATAGAGGAACTGCTCAGCCGGGATTATAATATCACTTCTGTGGCAGGAACATCAATAGGCTCTCTGATCGGAGGAATATTCGCTGCCGGAAGACTGTCACAGATCAAAGATTGGCTTTATACGCTTGATGCGTGGAAAGTATTCACGCTTATGGACTTATCCATCAGCAAGAATCATCTTGTCAAAGGCGACAGGGTGATAGATGCCATAAAGGAAATTGTTCCTGACGTTCAGATTGAGGATTTGCGTATCCCATTCAAGGCAATCGCAACTGACCTTTATACGGGAGAAGAAGTCATTTTTGACGAAGGTGACCTTTTCGATGCCATCAGGGCATCCATATCAATCCCTTCCCTGTTCAGACCCGTCAAATATGGATACAGGACATTGATAGACGGCGGAATAGTAAATTCCATACCTCTTAACAGAGTTGACAGGAACGGGCACGATATCCTGGTTGCCTTCGATGTTAATGATGTGGATGTCGAGGGCATAAGGGATATGCTCATTGAAGAAGCACGTTCCAAAGAGGAGTTGCTGGAGCACCAGAAGCAGATGGATGAGCAGACCCGTTCAGTGATGGCATCCATAAGGAAGAACGGCAATATGACGTTCAAGGACAAGGTCAGACTTGCCGGACAGCAGGGGTTCAAGGTCCTTGCCGACAAGATTTCTTCGGATGCCAGACGAGTTGAAACAATCGATATAGGTGACAACTATTACAGCATTCTGTCAAGGACATTCTCTCTGATGAACCATGTCAATTCAGAGCATTCCATCAGTTTGTATAAACCGGATGTCCTGGTCAAGATGCCGTTCGATGCCTATGGTGAAATATCCGACTATGCCAAGGCCAGCGAAATTGCTGAAATTGGACGCGAGTTGATGAAAAAAGCCCTTGACAAATATGAAGCAGAAGAAAACTAATTACTTGAGAATCATCAGGGTAGCTCTGGCTTTTGTGTTCTTTACCTCAATCACATTGCTATTTCTGGATGTAACTGGAGCCCTCCATACTTATCTGGGTTGGATGGCCAGGATTCAATTTTTGCCGGCTGCACTTTCTCTGAATGTGGCGATTGTAGCCCTCCTTATCCTCCTGACCCTTATTTTGGGAAGGGTGTACTGCTCTGTAATCTGCCCTTTGGGAGTGATGCAGGACATAATTTCGTGGACCAGGGGAAAGATGAAGAAGAAAGACCGCTTCCGCTTCAAATATGAGAAGGAGCATAAGTGGCTTCGTTACGGCATGCTGGTCATTTTCTTTGTCACATTGGCATTCGGTGTATCGGCAATATCCGGTTTTCTTGCTCCGTACAGCGTATATGGCAAGATTGCTCAGAACCTGTTCGCTCCAGTATATGGTTTGGGCAACAATCTCCTTGCCTGGGTGGCAGAAAGACTTGACAGCTATGCATTCTATTCGAAAGAGGTGTGGATAAGGAGCCTACCTGCATTCATAGCTTCAGCAGCCATGTTCATACTCCTTTTCGTACTTGCATGGATAGGCGGCAGGACATGGTGCAACAATATTTGTCCGGTTGGTACGATGCTGGGCTTCTTCTCAAGATTCAGCCTGCTTGCTCCGGGCATAGACAAATCGAAATGCCGTGGATGTGGCCTGTGCGGAAGGCAGTGCAAATGTTCTTGCATTGACATGCAGAATCATCTGATAGACACCAGCAGATGCGTAAGCTGCATGGACTGTATAAGTACATGCAGCGAAGGAGCTATCCATTACAGACTTCGCTATGGGAAGAAGCAGAATGCTCCCCAGACCGCCAAGGAAGATAAAGCGGGAAACAAGACGGCAGACACTGGAAGAAGAGCCTTTCTTGCAGGAGCCGCAATACTCGGAGCATCTGCCCTGCAGGCACAGGAAAAGTCGCTGAAAGAGCGTCTTGCTCCGGAAAGGACTCACAAGGCTGCGCAAAGGACTGTACCGCTCGTACCGGCGGGGGCAGTGAGTCTCAAACATTTCACTGATCATTGCACTTCATGCCAGCTATGCGTCAGCACCTGTCCGAACAATGTCCTCAGGCCTTCGTCTGACCTGACAAGATTCATGCAGCCTGAAATGTCGTATGAAAAGGGCTATTGCAGACCGGAGTGCACGGCATGCTCGCAGGTTTGCCCTGCAGGTGCGATATTGGAGATTACTCCTGAGGAGAAATCTTCAGTGCAGATCGGTCATGCAGTAGTGGACTACAGCCTTTGTGTCGTGAATATAGATTCCGTTCACTGTGGCAACTGCGCCAAACACTGTCCGGCAGGAGCAATCAAGATGGTTCTGTCAGATCCTCAGAATCCGAAATCGCCAAGGATTCCTTCTGTGAATGAGCAGAAATGCATCGGATGCGGGGCATGTGAGAACCTTTGTCCGGCGAGTCCTGTCTCTGCAATCCATGTTGAAGGACATGAAGTTCATCAAACCTTATAATCGGTAATACTATGAGCAAGAATATCAGCAGAAGGGAATTTATCAAGACAAGTTCGTCAGCAGTTGCGTCAGTTGCCGCCACAAGCCTTGTCGGAGGATGTGCTGCGGATGCAGGCACCGCGACTGCACTCGGGGGAGGAGAGATGACCTACAGGACCAATCACAATTCAGGTGACAAGGTCAGCATTCTTGGCTACGGATGCATGAGGTGGCCGATGACCAAGGTTGACAATAAGGAAGTGATTGACCAGGAACAGGTCAACAGGCTTGTAGATTATGCAATTGAACACGGTGTCAACTATTTCGATGCAGCGCCGATGTATCTTGCTGGAGAATGTGAAAGGGCTACAGGTCTGGCTCTTTCAAGGCATCCCCGCGACAGTTATTTCATTGCAACCAAGCTCTCAAACTTCAATGACTCGTCAAGAAAGGCGGCAATGGAAATGTACCATACCTCTTTCAAGAGTCTGCAGGTGGATTATCTTGACTATTATCTTCTCCATTCTATCGGTGGGGGAGGAATGGAGAAATTCAATGAGAGGTTCGTAGATAATGGAATGATTGATTTCCTGATGAAGGAAAGGGAGGCAGGCCGTATCAGGAATCTCGGTTTCTCATTCCATGGAGATAAAGCATGCTTTGATGCCCTTATGGCACTCCATGAAAAGTATCATTGGGACTTTGTACAGATACAGCTCAATTATATGGACTGGAAGCATCCTCAGGGAAGGAATACCGAGGCGGAATACCTTTATGGTGAACTGGAAAAACGGGATATTCCTGCCATCATCATGGAACCGCTTCTTGGAGGAAGGCTTGCCAATCTGCCAGATTTCATCGTGGATATGCTGAAGGAAAAAGCACCTGCAGCAAGCAATGCCAGCTGGGCATTCCGATTTGCAGGCTCATGCAAGGGGGTGCTGACTGTGTTGAGCGGAATGACTTATATGGAGCATCTTCAGGACAATCTGAACACATATTCTCCTTTGGTGGAGCTGACTGAATCGGAGCAGGACTTCCTTCAGGATGTAGCCGGTCTGATGAAGAAGTTCCCGTTTGTGAGGTGTACCCATTGTGACTACTGCATGCCTTGCCCTTATGGCATAGACATACCGGAAATCTTTCAGCACTACAACAAATGCCTCAATGAAGGATATATCAATGAGGATGCCGGCACTAAAGAATACAGGAAAGCGCGTAGGGCATATCTGATAAGCTATGACCGCTCTGTTCCAAAGTTACGGCAGGCTGACCGATGCATCAGCTGCAACCAATGCCGGCCTAATTGTCCTCAGGATATCAATATCCCCGGAGAACTCGGACGCATTTGGAGATATGTCGAAGAACTTCGCAAAAACCAATAATCAAGAGGCTGGCTGAATAGTCGAATGACTTTCAGCCAGCCTCTTGATTTTATATCTGTCTGACAGTTAAGCGATTTTGCTCATATCTCCCTTCGGATCCTTGAAGAGGAAGATGAAAAGCAGTGCTACAACGAGGGCATATCCGGCGAAGATGTACCATGCGGTGCTCCAGTCAGGTTCTGCGGCATTGTAAACAAAATGGTTGACGACAGCCTGTGCACAGAGAGTACCCATGGTTGCTCCAATACCGTTGGTCATGAGCATGAAAAGACCCTGTGCGCTGTTCTGAATCTTTTCCGTAGTCCTCATGTTCACGTAAAGTGATCCTGAGATGTTGAAGAAATCGAAAGCCACTCCATATACAATCATAGAGAGTATGAGCATCCAGATTCCGCTTCCGGTGTCACCTGCCCCGAACAGACCGAAACGAAGCACCCAGGCGAACAGCGAGATGATCATTACCTTCTTGATTCCAAATAATTTCATTGCAATAGGAATGAGCAGAATGCCGAGGGTCTCGGAAATCTGAGAAATTGAAATCAGGGCATTTGCATTGCGTGCTCCCCAAGTCTGTGCAAACTCAGGCACTTCTGTGAAGTGAGTGATGAATGGATTTGCGAAACCGTTTGTAATCTGCAGTGCAACTCCGAGAAGCATCGAGAAAATGAAGAATACTGCCATGTTCCTGTCCTTGAAAAGCGAGAATGCGTTGAAACCGAATCGCTCTGCAATACTCACATTACCGTCAGATGTCTTGTTGCAAGGACAGTTTGGAAGAGTTAAGCAGTAAAGGAGCATTACAAGGCCGCAAATTCCGGACACCAGCAACTGGTTGTATGAATACTGGAATGCCACACCGTTGCCATCTTTCATGAAGTTTACGAAAAGCATTGCACAGATGAAACCGATGGTTCCGAACACCCTGATAGGAGGGAAATCCTTGACTGTGTCATAGCCGTTCTTCTCAAGAATGTTGTATGCAACAGAGTTTGAAAGTGCAATTGTAGGCATGTAGAATGCCACACTGATTGAATATAGACTGAAAAGGGCAGCAAAAGAAATACTGCTTCCTGCAGTCATTCCGTAGAAGGCCGCTGCAATCATTGCAACACCTGCTATACCGTGGCAGAAGCCGAGCAGACGCTGGGCAGGAACCCATTTGTCAGCAACGATTCCCATGAGTGTCGGCATGAAGATAGAAACGATGCCCTGCATTGCATAGAAGATACCGATTCTGGTAGCAAGTCCTACAGAAGCAAGATAACTTCCCAAAGATGTGAGGTAGGATCCCCACACTGCCCATTGGATGATATTCATCACGATGAGCCTGAATCTGATTGATTTTCCCATATTTTAGTGCTTTTGTATTTCTTATGAGGTCCGGAACCTGTGGAACCTGAATCCTATTTAGGCGCAATTTTGTAAAGGAATGCCGTAATGACCGCATACAGGATATTCGGCACCCAAAGGGCAATTCCAGGCGGCAGCACCCCTGTATGAACGAACATCTGGCTGAATCTCAGGAAGAGGATATAGGTGAATGCCAGCGCTATACCTATACCGATATTCCATCCGATACCGCCCCTTCTTTTCTTTGAAGACAGCGACACACCCATGATGGTGAGGATGAAGGCCGAGAAAGGCAGGGCGAAACGCGTATGCTTTTCGATCAGTGCGAACTTGACATTTGCATCACCCCTCATCCTCTGAGTTTCGATCAATTCATTGAGCTTCTGGTAGTCAAGCGTCTCAACTGTCTTCTCTGTCATATAGAAATCGTTGACAGTCAGGGCAAGTGTGGTGTCAAGCTGTTTGCCGCTGCGGATATTGTCCGTAAGGTCGGCATTATAGTCTCTGATAAAATATTTCTTGAGCACCCATTTCCCGGTCTTTTCATCGAAGAAGGCTGTTTCAGCAGAGAGTTTCGAAACCAGTTTGTTGTCCTCGATTCTCTCAAGTGTGAACTTGTAGGCGGTTTTGTTCCATGAACTGAACGACTCCGCATATACGAATTCACCCGGAGAAATCTGGTAATGCACGTTTCTGCCCACACTCTTGAACCTTGTCTTGATATATTGGTTCTCGAATTCAAGCCTTTTCAAGTTCGCATCCGGGATGACGAAAAGATTCAGGCACAGAGACAAACCGGCAATGAGCGTGGCAGAAAACAAATACGGAACCATCATTCTGTGGAAACTGATTCCGCAGGATAGAATGGCGATTATTTCAGAGTCCGCCGCCATTTTCGAAGTGAAGAATATGACGGTTATGAACACGAACAGGGGACTGAACATGTTCATGAAATATGGCACGAAGTTGAGGTAGTAGTCAAAAATGATGGCTTTGAGCGGTGCCTCCTTGTTCACGAAATCATCAATTTTCTCACTGATGTCGAATATTATGACAATACCGATAATCAGCAGAAGGGCGATGAAGAAAGTCGTGATGAACTTCCTGACTATATATACGTCGAGTTTTTTCGGTCTGAAATCAATCATCTCCCATCCTCCTATAGTCTGCTTGTGAGTTTTGGAACGACGGCATCTTTCCATGCCCTGAAATCTCCGGCCTGGATGTGGATGCGTGCCTGGCGGACCAGATCAAGATAGAAAGCCAGATTGTGCTCGCTGGCAATCTGACCCGCGAAAATCTCACCTGATACAAAAAGATGTCTCAGATAAGCCTTGGTATATGTATGGTCAACGAATGAAGTTCCCTTCGGATCAAGAGGGGAGAAATCATCAGCCCATTTCCTGTTTTTCATGTTCATGATACCGTCCCAGGTGAACAACATACCGTTACGGCCGTTGCGGGTTGGCATCACACAGTCGAACATGTCCACACCTCGGGCAATGCCCTCGAGTATATTTGCCGGTGTGCCGACTCCCATAAGATATCGGGGCTTGTCCTGAGGCAGGACAGGATCCACGACCTCAAGCATTTCATACATCTTTTCGGTAGGCTCGCCCACGGCAAGTCCTCCGATTGCATAACCCTCCCTGTCGAATGAAGCGGCATGCTCGACTGCCTGGATTCTCAGGTCAGGATAAACGCATCCCTGGACAATCGGGAAGAGGGTCTGAGAATAGCCGTACAGAGGCTCGGTCTGGTCAAAGTGCCTTATGCACCTTTCCAACCACGATTTTGTGAGCTCAAGGGATTTCCTTGCATAGTCGTATGTGGCGTCACCGGGACAGCATTCGTCCAGGGCCATGATGATGTCTGCGCCAATGATCCTTTGAGTATCAACATTGTTTTCCGGGGTAAAAACATGTTTGGATCCGTCAATATGCGAACGGAAGATGCATCCCTCCGGGGTCAGCTTCCTGATGGGGCTGAGCGAGAATACCTGGAATCCGCCGCTGTCGGTAAGGATGGGTCTGTCCCAGGATTCGAACTTGTGCAATCCGCCGGCGGCCTTGAGGATGTCAAGGCCGGGACGGAGATATAGATGATAAGTGTTTCCGAGTATGATTTCCGCATTT
>CAMCIE010000006.1 GCA_945874815.1 uncultured Bacteroidales bacterium | reverse complement strand
CTTTCGAAACTCGAATTTCCGGAAAATCTCGGAGCAACCGTAGTCAGGATCAACCGTTCTGGAGTCGAACTGAAAGCGACCCCATCCACCAGACTTCAGTATGGAGACACAGTCAAAGTAGTGGGAAGCGCTGAATCGGTGGCAGCTGTTGAGAAAGTGCTCGGCAACTCTCTCAAGAGGCTTGACCAGCCGAATCTGATCCCTGTCTTCATCGGAATCGCCCTCGGTTGCATTCTCGGCAGCATCCCGGTCGCATTCCCCGGCATTCCACAGCCGGTGAAGCTCGGCCTTGCAGGAGGTCCGCTCATCATCTCCATCCTCATCAGTCATTTCGGTCCGCGCTTCAAAGTAGTGACTTATGCAACGACAAGCGCCAACCTGATGATCCGCGAGATAGGCATATCGCTTTTCCTTGCCTGTGTCGGCCTTGAGGCCGGAGATGGTTTTATCGAGACCATCGTACATGGCGGAGGACTGATCTGGATTCTGTATGGTGCCATGATTACTATCATCCCGGTTATGTTGGGCGGAATCATCGGAAGATTGTTCATGAAACTTGACTATAATACCCTGATCGGAGTGCTTTCGGGATGTTGTACCAATCCGCCTGCTCTGGCTTACGCCGGCGAGCAGGACCGTAACTCGGATGCGGCAGCCGTGGGATATGCCACCGTCTATCCCCTGTCGATGTTCCTGAGGGTACTTGCTGCCCAGCTTATGATTCTTATGCTTATCTGACTTGCACACATATCTATAAGTTTTTTCATCGGGTCGGTTGGAAGGAATTCCAGCCGACCCAAATTTTATCTGTTCTATCCCCTTTCCCCCAAAAATAGCTAAAAAAAAAGTTTGCATATTGAAAAAATGTTTCTACATTTGCAGTGTACTATTTAACTAATACACATAAGAACAAACTTAAATTTCAGAAATATGATAGTAATCAGCAACTTAGGATTCAGCTACGGACAAGTTCCTGTACTGAAGAACATCAGCATGAAGCTGGAAGAAGGTAAGATTTACGGTCTGCTCGGAGAAAACGGAGTAGGAAAAACGACCCTTCTCACTCTCCTTTGCGGCTTGAAGAAACCCCAGATGGGCAGCATCGACGTTGACGGATACAATCCTTATGACAGAAAGCCGTCTTTTCTTGCCGACCAGTACTACCTCAGCGATGAAGTTGCAGCCGTCAACATGAAGGCAATCGACTATGCCAGGAATTACGGAAAATTCTGGGAGAAATTCGACATGGGTAAATTCCTCGAAATCATGAAAATATTCGAGAATGACCCGGAGCAGAAAATGAACAAGATGTCATGCGGCCAGCTCAAGAAAACATGGATCAGCTTTGCGCTCTCCTGCAATACCCGCTATATTTTCATGGACGAGCCTACCAACGGTCTGGACATCCCTTCAAAGGCCCAGTTCCGTAAAGCTGTTACCAAATATACCAGCGAGGACTCGACTCTTGTCATTTCAACCCATCAGGTACGTGACCTTGAGAACATCATCGACCCTATCATCATCCTCGACCGTCAGGATGTGCTCCTGAATGCGACGGTTGAGGAAATCTCAGAAAAACTCTACTTCGACTATTCGAATGAGAAAATCGAGGGTGCCCTTTACAGTGAAATGACACCTGGAGGATGCGTACAGGTATTGGTTAACACAGGCTCTGAGGAAAGCAAGGTCAATATCGAAGCCCTCTTCAATACTGTCCATCTCCACAAAGAACTGGTAAAGGGAATGTTTGCAAAATAAGCAGGGAGGGTGGTATGAAAACATCAGAAACCTTCAGTCTGAGCCGTTTCGGGGAATATTTCATCCTTGATCTCAGAAACTGCTTTGCAAAAGTCGGCCTTACGACGCTTGTGTGCGGGCTCGTACCGCTGATTCTGTTAGTGATGGTGGCAGCCACGAATTTTGCAGTTGGGGATCCTTCTGTCTGGATAATCGAGAATTCGGTTAAAGATATGGTTACGGCCGTCACAAGCATATTTTATTTCCTTCTGATTCCTATCAGCTGCTATGGTCTGCTGACAGACAAAAGTGCAGGAAGCACAAGCATGATGTTGCCGGTGTCACACACGGAAAAATACGCCAGCATGGTCATCAATAGCATGATTATTCTTCCTCTGACATTTGCAGCTCTGTATTTCGCAACGGATGCAGCCCTCTGGGCGCTTTTCCCGGCCAGATATGAAGATGCAGCAACTGTCATGACCATGCTTTCATCCTTCTTCATGCCATGGATGGTGTCTGCTGTCGGACTTACGGGAGCCCTGCTTTTCAAAAGAGGCAAGGGAGCCAAGACATTTGCAGTAAGCGCGGTCTCGTTCATCCTGCTTGTAGCAATGCTCGGATCCATAGACATTCCAAGCCTCTACAATAAAGTCAACATGCACACAGTCAATGTGATATGGGTGGCATTCCAGACAGTCTGCGCAGTACTCTGCCTGACCTATGTATATTTCAGAACAAAAAAAATACAATACTGATGAAAGATATATTCAACATAAAAAGATTCGGAAAATATTTCGTTTCCGACCTTGGCAGTGCTATTGCAAACTTCGGTCTCAGCCTCCTTCTGCTCTCTTCTGCAGGAGTGATCGTGTACCTTCTTATGGGCTTTTTTAGCCTCATAACCTCCGGGGCATGGGATGGAAGCGGACCTGCAATCAGATTTGCCACCCTTGCAATCAGCTATATCGTCCTGATGATTTCAATGCCGGTTAAATGCTACGGCCACCTGACAGACAAACGTTCCGGAAGCGCATGGCTCATGATTCCGGCCTCAACGCCCGAGAAATATCTCTCGATGTTGCTGATTACAACCTTGGTGATTCCTGTTATCTTCTTTGGCATCCAATGCGGGCTTGATGCCATCCTCTGCGCCATTGATCCTGGCTGCGGTGATTCATTCTTCACCCTTTTGGGTACAGTTCCCGGCCTGGTGAACGAGATACCGGAAATTGCAGTGGCGGACTTTGTCAGCGACATGATGAGGCCATATTCATTTATCGATGACCATATCTACGGCATCCTTACATTCCTTCTCGGAGCTATATGCTTCAAAAGCAACAAGAGTGCGAAGACAATCCTCTGTCTGATAGGCCTTTCCATGGGTATAAGCATGATTGTCAGCCCTGTCGTTCTGCATGGTATGGTGTCCATCGCAGGCTCGTTGGAAGAAATAAGCGACCCTTCAGTCATCTTCAATTTATCATTGTTCGACAATCTCAAAATCTTCGATACTGTATCCGACCTTGTGATAACGGCGGCTCTTCTGATAGCAGTATATTTCAGATTAAGGACATTAAAACATTAGGATTATGGACTTCAATTCAAACAAATCAATTTATCTCCAGATTTGCGACTCAATCTGCGAGAAAATCATGAGCGGTGAACTCGGTCCTGATTCAAGAATCCCGTCGGTCAGGGACTACGGCGCCGAAATCGGGGTAAATCCCAACACGGTGATGCGCAGCTACGAAAAGCTCACCAACGACGGCATCATATACAACAAAAGAGGCATCGGCTATTTCATAAGTCCCGACGCAAAGGACATTGTCCTGCAGCGGAGCAGGAAAGAGTTCCTCGAAGAGGAAGTGCCCCAGATTATCAAGAGAATGAAACTCCTCGGACTTGATCCGAAAGAGATTTTCTGTTAAACATAAATATTGCGAGGGGCTGACTTTCCGGTGTCAGCTCCTTTATTTTACAAAGGTGGAGCGATTTTGCAAAAAGCAGAATAATTGCTACCTTTGCGCCCGTACTAAACCTTAACCGGTTCTGAATGCGTAGAATTATTTAGACCGGAATGATTTCAAAAAATATATTAAAATTGCTCCTTTTGCCGATGATCATGGTGATATCGGCAACTTCCTGCATGGCACTCCTTGACAACGGGCAGGGAAATCTGGAAGGAAAGACCGGAAAACTCATAGTCAGCGGAATTGTGACGGACCGCAGCACCAACAGCATCCTTGAGGGAATATGCATAACAATGGACTGCGACACTGAAGGATTCCAGCAGATAAGCCAGTACACCAACAACGAAGGCATGTTCACCATCATCGCCACCGGATTCACGGAATCAGTCACCGGCTGCATCAGGGTTTCCGACCCGGAAGGACGGTATCAACCCGAATCGAGGGAATTCAAAGTAAATTGGAATGGAGAATCCTACGATCCCAAAACGGCAACCTTCTTCCTGAACGACTGCAATTTCCAGCTGAAAAGGGAATAATCAGGAAAGTTTGTCCATATTGCCGTCACATTCACGCCACTGTTTCGGGGAACAGCCAACAATCTTGACGAACTGACGGTGAAAATTCGAACGGTCGCTGAATCCGCACATCTCACCTACTATATTGATAGACAGCTCCTTGTTATCGAGGAGCATTTTTTTCGCATCATTGATTCTCAGCTCAGTCCTCCAAGTCTTGAAATCCATGCCCAATTTGGTGGTGAAATAAATATGCAGAGTCTCCTTCGTGGTATGAAGCTCCTGGGCAATTTCTTCCTTGCTCTTGTCATACTCACGGTATTTCTTCTGGTCCATCCACCTGTCAAGCGAGCGTTCAAGTTTCTTGAATTCAGTCTCATTCATATCCTCCTCCGTGTTCGGAGTGACCTTGCGGCCTATCCTCCGGCGGTAATCGGCCCTTTTCTGAAGCAAGTCCTGTCCGGAAAGAGTCTTGTATGCGAAAGCGTCAAGCAAAAGTTTGTGACTTCCGAGGAATGAAATGAAGTTTGCTGAGAAATAAAGCATGAACAGAGAATAGAACATTGCATAGACCTTCATGAAGCCGCTCGGAAGTGTCATATAGACCAGGATGAACATCTGGGTGAGCATCATGATGACGTAGCAGAACCTGATCCAGCGGATTTTCTGGTCTTCTTCCTCATCATAATAAAGCTCCAGCTGTTTCACACTTGCCTTGTACACCCGGTTGAACATAACGATGTGGATGACACATTGTATAATGAAAAGAGTGATGCAGACTGCGATTACAGTAAACCTTGCCCATTTTTCCTCCCACCAGAACGATTTGATCCAAAGAATGCTCAAGACTACTATAAGACCGACGTTCAGATAGAATTTGTCATTTTCAATATAGGACTCGTCCAGAAGGTTGATAAGTGAATATGACAGGACTGCCGATGCGAAATTCGTCACGACAAATAGCATCATGGAAGAGAACTTATCATAATCCGGTATCCCCGAATACCGTAAAGCTATGAAAAACAACACTGTACAGATCAAGAAACAGATGGCGATGGTATTCTTCGTCCGCGCAATTTTCCCCGAGTACTCGGTCTGGGGCACTTTGATCAGCAGAAGAAGCAAGCCAAGGATCAATGAAGTGACTATTCCGACGATGAGCGAAAGCTCGATATTGAAGACCAGATTTACAAGTCCTGACATTTTGGTATAAGAATCTTAAAGGTAAGGGGTCAAGTTCCGTTTTACGGAAAAATATACGGAGCCGTTTTCCACACCGTTGTGCATACGGGGTAGATAAACGGCTCCGTTCAAATTTATAAAGCTTTACCAGCCAAGAACATAAGAGAAGATGAGCGGAGCCACGATTGTAGCATCTGACTCTACGATGAAGCGAGGAGTGTCAACATCCAGCTTGCCCCATGTAATCTTCTCGTTAGGAACTGCTCCTGAATAAGAGCCGTAAGAAGTCGTACAGTCTGAAATCTGGCAGAAATATGCCCAGAGAGGAACATCAGGCCACTCGAGGTCCTGAGCCATCATAGGCACAACGCAGATAGGGAAATCACCTGCAGTACCACCACCAATCTGGAAGAAGCCGACTCCCTGGCCGCCGCAGTTCTCACGATACCACTCGGTAAGGAAAATCATGGTCTCGATACCGTTCTTGATCATCGAAGTCTCGAACTCTCCGCGGATGCAGTGTGCGGTGAAGATGTTTGCAGTGGTGCAGTCCTCCCATGCAGGAACGACGATAGGAATATTCTTCTCGCAAGCTGCAAGTACCCAGCTGTCCTTAGGGTCAATCTCGTAGTACTGCTCAAGAACGCCGCTGCGGATGAGTTTGTAGATAACCTCCCAAGGGAAAAGTCTCTCACCTGTTGCCTTCATTTCTTTCCAGATGTCAACGAGGTGTTTCTCAAGACGGCGGAAAGCCTCTTCCTCAGGAATACAGGTGTCGGTGACACGGTTATAGTGATTGTCGAGAAGTTCCTTCTCCTGTGCCGGGGTGAGGTCTCTATAATGAGGAACCCTGTAATAGTGGTTGTGAGCCACCAGGTTCATGATGTCCTCTTCGAGGTTGTTTGCAGAACATGACACAATCTGGATCTTGTCCTGACGGATCATCTCAGCGAGTGAGAGTCCGATTTCGGCGGTTGACATAGCACCTGCCATGGCAAGCATCATCTTGCCGCCTTTTTTCATGTGCTCGTCATAAGCTTTTGCAGCATCAACGAGAGCTGCTGAGTTGAAATGACGATAATGGTGTGTAATGAATTGTGAAATAGGTCCTTTTTCCATTTTCATCAGTATTTTTAAAAATTTGACAGTCAAATCGGGAACCCGATGCGGGTCTTTCCGAAATGAGTTATCCATATATTTATTATCAAGCCGCGAAATTAACGATTTTTTCGCTATTTTTGCAACCGTTTTTGTTAGAAATGTCATTTATGTTAGATTCAGGTACAATAGAAAGGTTCGAAAAGATATCCACCCCGTTCTATTATTACGATATGGATTTGCTGCGCAGGACAGTGGACACTGTCGCAGAACTGTCTGCCAGGCACAATCTGAGAGTACATTATGCGGTAAAGGCCAATGCCGACTCAAGGATATTGGGATATATTAGTTCCAAGGGATTCGGTGCGGACTGCGTGAGCGGAAATGAAGTCCTTCATGCTTATGAATGCGGATTCCCGGCAGACAAGATTGTCTATGCAGGAGTCGGCAAGAGCGACAAGGAAATCCACGACGCCATGAAACTTGGAATCGAAGCCTTCAACTGCGAGTCCCTCCAGGAAATCTTCGTCATCAATGAAATGGCCAGGGAATATGATATGGTTGCGAACGTATCAGTCAGGATAAACCCGGACATCGACGCCCATACCCACAAATATGTGACAACCGGACTTTATGAAAACAAGTTCGGAATCTCCCAGCATGAATTTGACAAACTGATCGAACTGCTCGACAAAAGCAGGAACATCAATTTCATAGGCCTGCATTTCCACATCGGCTCACAAATCACCCGAGTTGCCGAAGTCTTCGCCCTTGAGTGTGAAAGAGTGAATGAAATCGTATCCTACTTCGAGCAAAACGGACTGAAAGTCAAGAATATAAACCTTGGAGGAGGTCTTGGAGTCGATTATGATGACCCGGACGGCAATCCGATTCCTGATTTTGAGACATGGTTCAGCACCATCGACAGGAAAATCGCAAGAAGGCCGGACCAGGCAGTGCATGTGGAGCCGGGACGTTCAATGGTGGCCCAGTGCGGAACCCTCATTTCCAGGGTGGTGTTCGTAAAAAGCGGCGAGACCAAGAATTTCCTCATCCTCGATGCAGGAATGAACGACCTCATCAGGCCGGCACTGTACGGAGCTTACCACAGAATCGAAAACTTGTCTGCGCAGATGCGTCCGTTCTTCGGTTCTCACCAGGCTTACGACATTGTTGGACCGGTCTGCGAGTCGAGTGACGTCTGGGGTGCAGGAAGGCTCCTGCCGCTGAGCGTAAGGGGCGACCTGATGGCAATCCGCAGCACCGGTGCTTACGGTCAGGTGATGGCAAGCAGGTATAACATGAAAGACCTTGCTCCGGCTGTCTTCTCCGACAGGCTCGACGATGCTCCGAGAAACAATGATTATTTTAAAATTATATAATATATGTTCGAAAACTTAAGTGAAAGGCTTGAAAGGTCATTCAAAATACTCAAAGGCGAAGGCAAGATTACCGAAATAAACATCTCGGAGGCGATGAAGGACATCCGCAGGGCTTTGCTCGATGCCGATGTCAGCTACAAGATTGCCAAGCAGTTCTGCGACGATGTGAAAAAGAAAGCCATCGGCCAGAATGTGCTCACTGCCGTGAAACCTCAGCAGATGATTGTCAAGATCGTGCACGATGAGCTTGCCGCCCTGATGGGAAGTTCCTCGTCCGAGATTAATGTCAAGGGACAGCCTGCAGTGGTCCTGGTTGCCGGACTGAACGGTTCCGGTAAGACCTCGTTCTCTGGCAAGCTTGCCCTCAATCTCAAGAGCAAGAAGGGTATAAAGGTGCTTCTGGCTGCCTGCGACTATTTCCGTCCGGCTGCGATCGATCAGTTGAAAGTGCTTGGCGAACAGATCGGAGTGCCTGTATATTCGGAGGAAGGAGTAAAAGATCCAAACCAGATTGCCAGGAATGCCATTGCAAAGGCAAAGAGCGAAGGATACAGTGTCGTAATCGTCGATACCGCCGGCCGTCTTGCTGTGGACAAGGAGCTGATGGATGAGATATCGTCGCTGAAAGAAGCCGTCAAACCTACCGAGACCCTGTTCGTGGTGGATGCCATGACCGGACAGGATGCCGTCGAGACCGCCAAGGCTTTCAACGACAGGCTTGATTTCGACGGTGTCGTGCTTACCAAGATGGACGGTGACACCCGTGGTGGTGCAGCCCTTTCAATCAAGGCCGTTGTCGGCAAGCCTATCAAGTTCGTGAGTACAGGTGAGAAGATGGAAGCTCTCGATGTGTTCCATCCTGCCCGTATCGCAGACCGTATCCTCGGAATGGGTGACGTGGTTTCCCTCGTGGAGAAGGCGCAGGAGCAATTCGATGAGCAGCAGGCCCGTGAGCTGAAAAAGAAACTCGCAAAGGACAAATTCACCCTGTGGGATTTCTACAACCAGATTCAGCAGATCAAGAAGATGGGAAACATCAAGGACCTCGCATCAATGATTCCGGGCATGGGCAAGGCTTTGAAAGATGTGGATATCGACAATGATTCATTCAAAGGCATAGAAGCAATCATCCTTTCAATGACCCCTGAGGAGAGGGAACATCCTGAAATCATCAACGGAAGCCGCAGGAAAAGGATTGCGGACGGTTCGGGCACATCGCTTCCTGAGGTGAACAAGCTGCTCAAACAGTTTGAAGGAACACGCAAGATGATGAAAACTGTCATGGGAGCCAACATGGGCAACATGATGCGTGGAATGAGGCGGAGATAACAGGAACGCCTCGATGGAGAATACAATAGTTTTATACATATTGTTATTGATAGCTGTCGCATTTGTTGCTACAGCTATTTCCTCTTATATTCTAAGGAAGAAAAAAGCCCCTCTTGAAGAGGAGATTTCGCACCTCAGGACAGATTTGATCCGGACTCAGGCCCAGTTGAAAACTTCCGAGACCCTCAGAGAGAACGAAAAGCAGACATACAGGGAAAGTCTCGAAAGGATGAAAGCCGCCCAGGCTGAGGCGATTGAGGCTGCAAAGAATGCCTTGGCACTGGAAAATGAGAAAACCCTCCGGGCCAGGGAGGAATCCCTCAGGAAAGAAGCAGAAAAGACGATGGCAACCATAACCGGCAGTCTGAATAAGGACATCAAGGACATGAAGGATGCCTTCGATGCCCAGAAAAAGTCCCAGACAGAAGAAAGCGCCTCCATCAGGACTCAGTTTGCCCAGACCGTGCAGCATCTGAAAGAACAGACCGAGTCCATAGGCATGACTGCCGGCAATCTGGCCAACGCCCTGAAGGGCAAGAACAAGATGCAGGGCATATTCGGAGAGACCATTTTGGAAAATATCCTCAAAAGCGAAAACCTGCGCGAAGGTCACGACTATGATTCCGAGGTTTGGCTGCGCGACAGGAAGGGAAACAGGATAGTAAATGAACAGACCGGTAAGACCATGAGGCCGGACTTTGCCCTGCACTTCCCGGATGACACAGACATACTGATTGACTCAAAAGTCTCGCTTACAGCCCTTTCGGACTATTTTGAAGCTGAAACGGACCAGGAACGCGCCGAGGCTTCCAGACGAAACCTTGAATCGGTGATGAACCATGTCCGGGAGCTAACGAGCAAGGAATATCAGAGATATGTGGTGGGAAGAAAAACCCTTGACTACATCATCATGTTCATCCCTAATTACGGAGCCTACCAGCTTGCGAAGCAGGAGGACAGCGAGATATTTGCAAAAGCATTCAAACAGAATGTTCTGATTACCACAGAGGAGACCCTCATACCTTTCCTGCGACTCATACGTACAGCTTGGGTGCAGAAGGAACAGATGGACAATATTGCAGAGATTGTGTCTGCAGCCCAGAACATGGTCAGCCGCGTTGCACTGTTCTGCGAAAAGAACGCAGAAGTGGAACGCAGTCTCGAGACTGCCCTGCGTAAATTCAAGGAAAACAGTGCACGTCTTGCAGACAGCGACCAGAGCATCGTATCAGCTGCTTGGAAAGCAGTGAACCACGGCATCAAACAACCCGCAGGCAGAGAACTGCCGGCACTTGTAAATAGCCAGAAAGAAACCAACAATACTATTTTATAATGAGACTCAACCTATTGAAGCCAGCCTTGATTTTGTCAATCCTGGCAATTCCTATTGCAGCGACTGCACAGGAAACATTGGCTGACACACTAAGCATCGACGAACTTGTTTTCGTCGGATTCGCACAACAGAAAAAAGTAAACCTTACCGGAGCAGTATCGCAGGTCAACATGGAAGAAGTAATCGGAGACCGTCCGCTCACCAGCATCGGAGCAGCCCTTCAAGGCTCAATTCCGGGTCTTGCCATATCAGGCAAATCTTCACCCGGACAGTTCAAAGGCCTGAATATCAGAGGACAGCTCAGCATCAACGGAGGCTCACCTCTCGTCCTCATAGACAACACCGAAGGCGATATCAATGCCCTAAACCCGGAGGACATCGAGAGTATCTCCGTACTGAAAGACGCTTCATCTGCAGCCATTTACGGAGCCCGTGCAGCTGGTGGAGTCATCCTCATTACGACAAAACATCCAAAGGCAAATCAGGGATTCCACATCGATTACAGTTTCAATTTGTGATTCGAAAGAAGCATAGCCCGTCCGCAGCAGGCGTCACTCGCAGAGTATATAGCAGCCTACAAGGAGGCTGGTTTCAGCAGTCAATACTGGGCTGGAAACGGCCAGATTACCCGCTGGGAAGAACTCCTGGGTCTTTACAAACAAGGCAGCCTGACAGGGGTATATGACAATGGAATATACAAGGACGAAGACGGTGCAGTCTATTTTTTGAAAGAAGGTGATGTCCTTGGAAACGCACTTGAAGCAGGATTTCTGAATAATCACAACATTTCCATCTCGGGAGGTACTGACCGCATCCGCTACCGCCTGAGCGGTAATTTCAGCAATGAAAACGGACCTATGGTGAGCAGCAAGGATGCATATTCACGAAAAACATTCACAGCCTTCATTGCATCCGACATCACTGGATGGTTCACTCAGGAAGCCACTGTATATTACACGTATGAGAACCGCAGTGACATCGCCGTCACTTTCCGCGACCCATATTCAGTGAAACTGATCAACTGGTATCCAGAAGGTTACATGCCAAAGGAGATTGTCGGCACTTCGGAAGATGTCCTCATTGACTCCCCTCTGAATGCATGCTTGTATCAACCGGAAGCGACTTCCCTCACCACAACTCCGAGGATTGCCCTCAAAACCATAATCCGGCCGCTCAAAGGCTGGAAAATCACAGCGGAATACACCTACCGCCAGAGAGACTTCCAATACAATTCATACACAGGGCGGCAGACCGTTGCCGACCCGCAGCTCGCAGTACGTACAATACCGACTGAAGGTCAGGACAAATACATCTACAATGTAACGAAAGACAGGTACAACGCCCTTAACATATATACCAACTACGACCTGAGCATAAATGGCCATAATCTTGGAGTCATACTCGGATACAACCAGGAAAGCGACACATTCACAAATGTTTACAACACCGTTCTCGGCCAGTCGGTAATCACGGTACCTTCGCTTCAGGGAGGAACGGGCACGAGAACTGTTTCCGAAGGACTCTCCGAATACAGCATACTGGGCATATTCGGAAGACTGTCATACAATTACAAAAACCGATATTTCATCGAGGCCAATGCCCGATATGACGGATCGAGCAAGTTCCCGAAAGAGAATCGATTCGGATTCTTCCCTTCTGTTTCAGGTGCATGGAGAATAAGCGAGGAACCATTCATGCAATGGAGCCGTCCCGTTGTCAATAACCTCAAGGTCCGTGCATCATGGGGATCGATTGGAAACCAGAACATTTCACCTTACGGATTCATCGCCGGAATGGGAATAAGCGAAAGTGATATATGGCTTGACAATGGAGAAAAGGTGAACATAATTTCCACCCCTGGCCTTATTCGCGGGAACTATACATGGGAAACCGTCAAAACATTGGATATAGGTGTGGATTTCAATGCATTCAGGGACAGATTCTCATTGGTATTCGACTGGTATAGCCGTTCAACCGTCGGAATGCTTGGCACAGGAGTGGAACTACCTTCCACCGTCGGTGCAGCGGCTCCGCTTCAGAACGTTTCCGACATGAACACCAAAGGATGGGAACTTGCCCTGAGATGGCGCGATCATATCGGGGATTTCGGATACAATGTCGGATTCAACCTATATGACCATAAGTCATTCATAACCAAATACAACAATACCAGCAACAACCTCAGTTACCACTACATCGGCAAGAATCTGGGCGAGGTATGGGGCTTTGTTTCAGACGGTTTCTACACCATTGATGACTTCGATGCAGAACAGGCAAAGACTGGAGTCTGGGTGCTGAAGGAAGGGATTCCTACGATTGACGGATATACCGTGAAACCTGGTGATTTGAAATTCAAGGATCTTGACGACAACGGAAAGATTGACAGCGGAAGCAATACCCTGGAAGATCCCGGAGACCGCAAGATAATCGGAGATAATACCCCTAGATTTGAATATGGTGCCAACCTCAGCCTGTCATGGAAAGGCTTGGAAATCAGCATGATACTTCAGGGAATAGGCAAACGTGACGTATTCCTTCCGGAAAGCGCAATCTTCCCATTCGGAACATCAAGCAAATCAGATATCCCGTTCACAGCCGTATACAGTAACCAGACAAACTATTGGACAGCAAAGAGTTATGACCCAGAAAGCCCTGACTACATGGTCGGAGCAAATCCAGATGCCAGCCTGCCACGTATCTATGGTCAGGTTGAAAATGCAGGTTCAAACATGCGCAGGAGCGATAAATACATGCAGAGCGGTGCATACCTGCGTCTGAAGAACCTCACACTGAGCTATTCATTCCCAAGAGCCCTGTTGGCACGCACAAAGGTCATCGACAATCTCCGCTTTTATTTCAGCTGCGAGAATCTCGGGACAATTTCCTCCCTTCCGACAGGTTATGATCCGGAATCCCTCAAATGGGCATATCCATTCTATCGCACATGGTCATTCGGAGCACATATTACTTTCTAAAACGAAGACAATGAAAAAATCATATATATCTGGAATGCTGGCAATCAGCATATCTGCCCTTGCAATATTCAGTTCCTGCCAGAAAGGATTCCTGGACAAATATCCGTCAGGCACCTTGGTCGAGAGCAATGCTTTCCTGTCTTACGATAACTACAGATCTTACATGTACCAGTGCTATTCACTGTTCACGGACAAAAGAATCAGTTCCAATTTCAGTGACGGAAAATATCACGCGAACGGACAATATTATGCAGACCATCACAGCGGAATTCTGTCTGACCGTGACCTTTGGCAGAATCCGTATGCAATGCAGACAGTAGCGACTGTGAACAGCACCTCCAACTGGGATTTCAAACCAATCCGCACAGTAAACATCATGCTCAGTCATCTGAATGACGGCAATCTGAAAGAAGCTGATAAAAAACATTGGAAATCAGTAGGTTATTTTTTCCACTCATGGTGGTACATGGAACTGGTTTCACGTTATGGCGACATTCCTTACATCAATACCGTCCTCAATGATGAAAGCCCTGAGGCGTATGGTCCGCGCACTCCACGCAAAGAAGTGGCAGACAGCATAATCGCCCGTCTGGAATATGCTATTGAAAACATCGGGGACTGCTCACGCGACGGTGACAATCCCGTAACTGCAGATGCCTGCCGCGCCGCACTAAGCCGTTTCCTTCTCAGGGAAGGTACGTTTGCAAAATATCATGGGCTGGATGAGCCTTATGAGGAATACCTCCGTAAATGCGTGAAGGTGTCTGAGGAACTCATGGCATCTTATCCGGCACTTTACACCGGAAACGGCAATGACAGCTATCCTGCTGCCGGCTGGGACAATGAGGAGACCACTGAGAGCCTGAAAGGTGCTGCGGGAGTCATCATGTACAAAGAATACATCGAAGGCATTCTGATGCACCGTTTCAGCGATTATGTCCATGTTGCTGCACATACCACTGATGCTCCTCAGGCTACGATTGACCTCTTCCTCATGCAGAACGGCCGTCCTGTCGCCAATGCTGAATCAGGGTACAAGGGCGGTGAAGGAAAGGACCTCTGGGATGTCTATGACAACCGCGACCCTCGCCTTCCGATTGCATTCCAGCCGCCTGTACAGGCCAAGATAGGTAAATTCAGCAACCCTGACAATGTCACGACCTTCGAACAGTGGACATTCTGGTCAGTGGGTGAAAGCCTCAACGGCAAGGGAAATTTCACCATCACCGAGGCGGACTCCATCAAATTCCGCAAATACATCGACTATTTCGGTCCCAATGTCAAATGCTATGACGGTGGCGGAGAAGTCAGGCTCGGCAGCAAGCGAGTGCCGGGACACAACCACACCAACTCGATGCAGCACTCTGCTCCAAATATTACAAAATACAGCCAGACAGACAATTACATGCGTTGTCTTACCGGATATTACTTCTGGAAGCATTACACTGCATGGGAGAAAGGCCTCAATCAGTACAACCAGACCAGCGACAAACCGATTTTCCTGATATCGGAAGTGCTTCTGAACTATGCTGAGGCAGCCTTCGAACTTGGGATTTTCGATCAGGGGGCAGCAGACAGGAGCATCAACCTTCTGCGCAGGCGTAGCGGAGTCGCCGACATGGTGGTTTCACAGATTGATGAAAACTGGGACCCCGACCGTGACAAAGGAACAGCTGCATGGACACGGGGTTATGATGCAAAGACCAATTACGAAGTTGCTCCTGTGCTTTGGGAGATTCGCCGCGAAAGATTGATAGAGCTCATTGGAAGGGGCTTTTCATTCTATGATGTACGCCGCTGGCACAAAGCTCCGTATTTCATAAACAGACAGCAGTGCGGTGCCTGGGTTCAGGCAAAGGGCATCCCTTACGGCACCGGAGCATACACCGGACAATTCGTTGATTATAAACAGATAAAGACTACAGGACAGGCTACTCCTGACAATTCT
Source organism: uncultured Bacteroidales bacterium (assembly GCA_945874815.1). GTDB lineage: Bacteria > Bacteroidota > Bacteroidia > Bacteroidales > UBA932 > Cryptobacteroides. Next base: position 15 of record CAMCIE010000006.1, on the reverse strand, counting down.
GGAAGCGGTTGGATT
>CAMCIE010000005.1 GCA_945874815.1 uncultured Bacteroidales bacterium | reverse complement strand
ATTGTATGCTCACTGTACCTGATCAACGGAATTTGGTCACTCTTCACATGGTATAAACTTTATAGAAAAAACGCTTGATTATGGCAAACGATATATTATTGGAAATACACGGTCTGCATGCCTGTGTTGAGGATAAGGAAATACTCAAAGGCGTGGACCTCACAATCCGCAAAGGCGAGATTCATGCAGTGATGGGCCCGAACGGAGCCGGAAAAAGTACGCTTTCGGCTGTTCTTGCAGGTAAGCCTCAGTTTACTGTCACATCCGGAAGCATCACCTTCATGGGTCAGGACCTGCTTGCGATGTCACCGGAGCAGAGAGCATGGGCAGGCATCTTCCTGTCTTTTCAGTATCCCGTTGAAATACCGGGAGTTACCATCACCAATTTCATGAAGACGGCAGTGAATGCCCACCGTCAGGGAAAGGGACTTGAGCCACTCAAGGCCGGAGATTTCCTTAAACTCATGCGTGAAAAGATGGCATTCGTGCAGATGAAATCGGAGTTTGCCAAAAGGGAAGTGAACGTTGGCTTTTCCGGTGGAGAGAAAAAACGCAACGAGATTTTCCAGATGGCCATGCTCGATCCGACCCTCGCAATACTTGACGAGACCGACAGCGGCCTTGACGTGGATGCACTTCGCATAGTCGCAAATGGTGTGAATGCCCTCCATACTCCGGAAAAATCGGCAATCGTCATCACACACTACCAGAGGCTTCTGGACTACATCGTTCCAGACGTGGTACATGTCCTCAAGGACGGAAAGATTGTCAAAACAGCGGGACGCGAACTTGTCGCTGAGATTGAAGAGAAAGGTTATGACATTTATTAAAGTCTGATTATGAACGAATTGAACCAAATGACCGTCAGTTGCGGCCAGACCCTGCAAAAGGTGTTTGTGCTGGGGCCTGACATGAAGGATGCAGGGCAGATCCCATCCTCCATCACTTTGGAAAGGGATTCGCGTCTGGATATGGTCCTGGTCATCCTTCCGGGAGCAGAGTGCGATATCCCGCTTTCGGTCAGGCTTGCCGGAGAAGGATGCGAGGCCAATGTCTCGGGTCTGTATGTCTGTGACTCCAGCCAGAAAGTGAAGATTGCCGTGGATATGTTCCATGATGTGCCTCACTGCAATTCCCGTCAGCTTTTCAAAGGAATGGCGGCAGGGAACTCGCGCGTGGATTTTTATGGAAAAATCGTCGTGGCAAAGGATGCCCAGAAGACGGAGGCCTATCAGGAGAACCACAACCTCCTGCTTTCGGACTTTGCCAGGGTTGACACCAAACCGCAGCTGGAAATATATGCCGATGACGTGAAATGCTCCCATGGAGCAACGGTCGGCAGGCTTAATGAAGAGGAGCAGTTCTACATGCGCTCCAGAGGAATTTCCCTCGAGGATGCCAAGGTGCTCCAGATGATTTCATTCGTCTCGCCTGTACTTGAGCATGTCCATGATGTGGAACTCAGGGAGAAGATTGCCTCTGAGGTGGAATCTTCCTTGAGGACGCTTGCAGTTTAATATCCGGTTCTATGATCACACATCCCAATGTCAAGATAAACCTTGGTCTGAACGTCCTTCGGAAAAGGGAAGACGGTTTCCATGACCTGGACACCCTGTTCGTGCCATATTTTGAGATTTCCGATACTCTCGAAATCATCGCTGGCGATGACTACAGCCGCACTTCCGCAGCCCTTTTTGCAAAATATCAGGCATTTGACCATGCTCCGCAGCTTGTCCAGGCAGTTTCTGAAGACGGAAAGGTGATGATAACCATTGCGCGTGCGGAAGGCGTGGACTGGGATCCGCTCAAAGACCTGACAGTCAAGGCTTATAATGTCCTTGCCGAGGATTATGCCCTTCCCCCGGTGAAGATTTTCCTTGAAAAGACTTCCCCGGTCGGCGCCGGTCTTGGCGGAGGCTCTTCCGATGCAGCCTTTGCCCTGAGGATGATTAATGAATTGTTCTCGCTCGGCCTTGATGATTCCGGCCTTGCCGGCTATGCCTCACGGCTTGGAAGTGACTGTGCCTTTTTCATATATAACCGCCCGATGCTCGGTCAGGGCAGGGGAGAAATCCTCACTCCATACTCTCTGGAAGGCTTCGGATATGGTCAGGAAGGCGCAACGGACTTGCCTTTCACTGTGAAAGTCGTGGTGCCTGAAGGAATAGCCGTTTCGACAGCCGAGGCCTATCGCGGAATTAAGCCTCATATCCCTCAAATACCTCTGTCAGAAGTACTAGCTTTGCCTGTTGATAAGTGGAAGGACTGCCTGGCCAATGATTTTGAGACCACCGTATTTGCAGTACATCCAGAGCTTGCCTCCATCAAGGATTCCCTCTATGATAGCGGCGCAGTCTATGCCTCGATGTCCGGATCAGGCTCAGCCCTTTTCGGCATATATCCGAAATAGCAGAATGCCTTTGCTCAAAACTGATTAAAACAGAAAAGTGTGACGAAAAACGTTGCACTTTTTCTGTTTTAATCACTCTGTCTCCCGCGATACTGCTTCCTTTGCCGGAAAAAAGCCATGGAAATCTGGAATATCAGAAAGACATCAATATGCCTCATCCTCCACACCCTGTTTATGGCCTTATCTTGCGGAATAGTCGAGGTAGGTGCTCCTGAGGATGATTCAAACGGGCTCTGGATTCATCCTTCCCAGGGAGGAAATGGAGGCAATCCCGGAGCAAAGCCTGTTTGTTATATGACCACGCTGGAATATCCTCCCGGTTATAATTGGAAGTCGGATCCGGAGGCCGGTCAGGTAAAATGCTCCCTTGTGGTCTATGCTGACGGAAAGGCTAAGATGAAACTTGCGGTAGGAGATAAATACAATGTCAGTTCGGATGCCGATATGCACATGATGGTCCAAGGTCATCTTTTTACAGAATATTCTACTGATACACAGACAATTGTAAAACAGGATGGTGTTGAATCGTTTCGTTTCAGCGGAAGGGAGGACATTTGTGCCCTGACAATGGACGGGACTGACATCTATACATTGGGCAATTCCAGGACTGGCAGTGGTTTCAGCTTCAGAAAGAATGGCCAGACCCTCCTTTCAAGGAAATATGCACGCGCATACGAGCGTTTGTACATTGATGAACAAGGCAAGCTTTCATTCTGTTTCTGTGAGTCTGTCTCATCTCAGTATTCATCCCTGGAGAGGCACTATCTTGTAAATGACACGATTGTGAAACAAGTTGCCATGAGGGACGATATCAGGAAAGTGTGGGATGTGGCCCCACATGGGGATGCAGTTGTATATATAGCCGGGGTCAGAGGAATAGAAGGCCTGCTGCTTGTCAATGGGGAGCAACTTACGGCTCTTGACATCCCGTCCGGGTCTTCAGTGCTTTCCGCAAGATTGATTCCATCGGTGGAATGTATTTATGTTGAGGCAGTTATAAGGACAGGAGGCTCAGTAACGACGGTTATCTGGAAAGATGGCATTGTCCATCAGGTCTTTCCAGATGGTTTTACTCCGTCTTTTTGTGGCCTTATTGAAGGAAACCTTTGCTGCATACTCAATTCCGGGTCCGGAGGCGGCATAATCAGTAAGGATGGAGAAATTTCGGCCTTACCCGTAGGATATGTCACGATAGGGAAAAATCCGGCTGCCCTTGTGGACGGAATCCTGACAATCGGACTCTCCTCCACCAAGGGGGGATTTCCTGCAATATGGAGGGAAGGAGATGAACAGACATTGAAAATCAACGGGTTCATCTCATCTGTCTCATCATTCGGAGCTCTCCCATGAAAGAGTCCTGGAGCCGTCGGCGTTCACGCAGATGCTCACCCTGAGAGTTTCTTCCGGGAGAAGTTCCCCGACATTCTCCGGCCATTCCATTATGCACAGATATCCGCTGTAGAGATAGTCTTCCAGCCCTATGTCCATGGCCTCTGAGAGTTTGTTGATGCGATAAAAATCAAAATGGTACATCGGCTCTCCGTCCGCCTTCATATATTCGTTGATGATGGCGAAAGTCGGCGAGCCGACTGGGTCCGTCACACCCAGCTGCCGGCAAAGAGCTGTGGTGAATGTCGTCTTGCCTGCCCCCATGGAAGCATAGAAGGCCACCAGACGGTTGTCTCCTATCTTTGACAGAAACTCGGCTGCAGCTCTGTCAATATCTTCAAGATTCCTGATTGTTATTTCCTGTTTCATACTATCTTTGCACATATCCCCGCAAAAATACAAAAAATATACAATGGGGCTGCACAAAAGCTCAGTCCATTCATATCTGGCGGTCGAGGAAACGGTATCCGACCGCTTCTGCGATGTGTCCCGGCTTAATGTCCTCAGACCCCTCAAGATCGGCTATGGTGCGGGAAAGTTTCAGGATCCGGGAACATGCCCTTGCTGACAAGCCAAGTCTTTCTATGATTTTCTCAAGCAGACTGCTGCAAGCCTTGTCAAGCTTGCAGAACGTTTCCGTCATCCTGTTGTCCATTGCTGCATTGCAGAATACATTCGTACCAATGAACCTTTCTTTCTGAATTTCCCTTGCCCTGAGGACCCTCCGGGCAACGGCTTCGCTCGGTTCGGACCTTCTTCGCTCCACCAGCAATTTCGGATTGATGGGATGCATCCATATTTGCAGGTCAATCCTGTCCATGATGGGACCTGAAAGCCTCGAAAGATAGGATAATCTTTGTGCAGGCGTGCAGGTGCATCGCTCACCCTCTCCGTAATATCCGCAAGGACAGGGGTTTGCAGCTGCTACAAGCATGAAGTCGGACGGAAACTCAATCTTGGATTTCAACCGTGAAATCACGACTTTCCTGTCTTCCATCGGTCCCCTGAGCACCTCCAGCGTCCTCTTTGGAGCTTCACAGAATTCGTCGAGGAACAGGATACCGTTGTGAGCCAGGGATATTTCACCGGGGAGGATGCTGCCTGAGCCTCCGCCAATCAATGCTGCAATTGAAGCGCTGTAGTGAGGTGCCCGGAATGGTCTTGACCTGATCAGCCCTCCGGTCAGATTGCCCCTGCCTGAAACTGAATAAATCTTGCTCGTCTGGATAGATTCTTCAAGACTCATGGGAGGCAGGATTCCAGCCATAGCCTTTGCCAGGGAACTCTTTCCCGACCCGGGAGGTCCGATGAGAATGATATTGTGCCCTCCGGCAGCGGCAATTTCCGCACCCCTTTTGGCGCAGTCCTGGCCTATGATCTCAGCAAAATCCGGAATACCCTCAAGATTTGTCCGCGAAGGCCCTTCCTCATACTCTCCGTGTATATTCTCCACCAACCATTGAGTGCATGGCACTTCTCCCGACAGAATGTCGAGTATCTGGGCGAGATTGTCCACACCATATACTTCAATATTTTGGAAATCAACGGCTTCCAGTGCAGATGTCCTTGGCAGGATGCAGCCTCTGAACCCGGCTTTTGCCGCGAGTTCCACTGTCGGAATAGCTCCGGGAATCTCCCTGACCGACCCGTCAAGTCCCAACTCTCCCATTACCAGGTACTTGTCCAAAAGAGGCAGATGCCGCTGCCCGGATGCCGAAATGATGCCCAATGCAATGGGCACATCGTATCCGCTGCCTTTCTTATGCATGTCCGCCGGAGCCAGATTTATTACGATTTTTCTTCCCGGAATCCTGAATGCCATGGACTGAAGGGCAGTGATAGTCCTCAGAAGGCTCTCTTTCACAGCCACGTCAGCCAGCCCGACAAGGTGGATTCCTATTCCGCTTGTGATGTCAATTTCCACTGTTACAGGGACAGCTTCGATGCCGATGCATTTTGCTCCGTAAATGATAGTCATGATTTTACCGCTTTTCCAGATGGTTACAAAAATGATATAACGGGCCAAATATCGTTTTATCCTCCGGAAAGGACTGCTAAAAACAGAAAAATGTGATAAATTTGCCACTGATAAATAAATTTGACAGTATGTTAAAAAAATCTATAGAGGCGGTCGGACGATATTTTCTTTTTTTAAAGATGGTTTTCCGGAAACCTGAAAAATGGAGCATTTTCTGGAGGCAATTCATAAAGGAAACCGATAAGCTCATAATGTCATCCATACTGATTGTAGGGGTAATTTCCGTATTCATAGGAGGAGTGCTTGTCATTCAGACGGCTTCCAATCTTGAAAATCCGATAATTGACAAGATGTACATAGGGTACATGGTCCGTGAAAGCCTCATTCTTGAATTCTGCTCCACCATGGTGGCGCTCATTCTTGCGGGCAAGATGGGATCGAACATAGCCTCCGAGATAGGCAGCATGAGGATTACCGAGCAAATCGATGCCATGGACATGATGGGTATCAATTCCGCCGGCTTTCTGGTTTTGCCCAAAGTGGTGTCTGTCACTCTTTTAAGTCCGCTTCTGATGCTGATGAGCTTTGCTCTGGGACTGCTTGGAGGCTGGCTTGTAGTCGATGTAACGCAGATTATTCCAACTGCTTCATATATCACCGGAATCAAATCCTTCTGGAACGGATTCTATGTATTTTACGGTGGCTTCAAGATGTCACTGTTCTGCTTCATGATTGCTTCCATTGCGGCATTCAACGGATATTATGCCCACGGAGGTTCACTTGGAGTGGGACATTCCAGCACGAAGTCCATAGTGATAACCAGCATTCTGATATTGATGTCGGACCTCATCGTTACGCAATTGATGCTCTATTGATGTCATCAATCCAAACAGACAAATTATGATCAAGGTTGAAAATCTGAATAAAAGTTTTGACGGGGTTCAGGTATTGAAGGACATCAATGTCCAGTATGAGCCCGGGAAATGCAATATGATAATCGGTGCCAGCGGTTCCGGCAAGACGGTGCTTTTGAAAAACCTCATAGGACTTCTTGAGCCTGACAGCGGTGACATCTGCTATGGCGACAAGAAATTGTCCGAAATGTCCTATTATGAGAAAAAGTCATTGAGGCAGAGAATCGGAATCCTTTTTCAGGGAAGCGCACTCTTCGATTTTGCCACCGTACTTGAGAATGTAATGTTTCCTATGGACTTCTTCACTGACTGGTCAGTCTCTGAAAAGAAGGAAAGAGCCAGATATTTTCTTGACAAAGTACATGTAACAGGCTCAGATGACAAATATCCGAATGAGCTCAGCGGCGGTATGCAGAAAAGGGTAGGAATAGCGAGAGCCATTGCCCTGAATCCCCAGTATCTTTTCTGCGATGAGCCGAATTCAGGTCTGGATCCCTACACTTCCATATTGATAGACAGACTGATAAGTGATTTGACGAAGGAGTTCAACATGACCACGGTGGTCAATACCCACGACATGAACTCAATCCTTGAAATGGGTGACAAGATCGGATTCATCTACAAAGGGTCGATGTTGTGGCAGGGAGACAAAAATACAATCCTCAACACCGATTGTCAGGAATTGAGAGATTTTGTCTGCTCGAATACTCTTGCCAGAAATATTATCGAAGGCAGAGGTTAGAGTCTGAATCTCAAACCTGCTTCAAAGCCCAGCATCAATGGCCTGACTGTTCTGATGCTGGTAGGCTGTCCGTTATTGAAATAATATCTCAGACTTGGATCCAGATAGATGCCGAGGTGTTTGCCTGCAAGGAATTCAACGCCTGCTCCAACATTCACTGAGAGCTGGGCACCTTTGACATTTTCAACGTGTATTGTATTGCTGCTGAGTATATTGTATTTGTCAGCAAGACATTTTTCCACGGCACCTCCGGCATAGGCATAGAAGCGAAGATAGTCTTTGTTGATAATGTTGAATGCAACGTTGACAGGAATGCCGAAATAGTGCTGGCTGTTGCGGATGTCCGATGATTCGCTCTTGGCAATGTTGCCGTCCTCATCGACCAAGGTGTATGTTCCGTAAAACTTCCTTTCAAGCAGGCTGTATCTGACTCCTGTGGATACGGACCACCTCGGTGTCAGGTCAAATCTTACTCCAAGACCGAATGAAACCGGGATTCCGAAAGTGCTGCCTGTGCTGTTCTCTGTGATACCTGTGGATACTTCGGAAGAAGGAAGTGTCGGGCGTTTCATAAGCCCGAATCCGCTTTTCGGCTTTGTGCTGTTGGTGCCTGCAAGACCTGAAATTTCTATTGCTGCCTTGACTTTCCTTTTGTCCTTCTGCTCGTCTTGTTCCCAGTTGATTCTGTCGTATCTTCCGGAAGATGGAGCGTTATCGGCCTTTGATGACTGTGCAATTTCTTCAGAGTCAGGCGTTTGCTCAGACTGATCTATGCTTTCGGTTGTTACGATATCATCAGAAGGGGCAGAAGCTGCCGGGCTTTCGGCAGATGCCGTTTCTGTTGTAACCGTTGCCGATGATGCTTTGCTGATGTTGACTTCTGGTATTTCAACCATGGCAATGAGCTGGGAATCAGATGTTTGCTCGATGTTTTCCGTGGCGGCAGGGGAGACCAGCGCAATCATATCCTCGTCTTCAGGGACAACCTTATTGTCAACCATGCCGAAGAAGAATCCCAGGATAAGGGATGCTGCGACTGCCGCTCCGATTGCCGTTCTTCTGAAGATGACCAGCACTTTCTTGCGTCGCTCAATCTTATCTATTCCAGACGAAACCCCCTCCCAGATACCGGCAGGAACTTCTTCCTGTCCTTCTTCCAGGATGGACTTAATCATCTGGTCAAATTTATTGTCGTAATCAACCATTTTCTCTTTCCTTGATTTTATTCTGCAGCCATGCCCTTGCCCTGCTGAACTGAGTTCTTGAAGTCGTTTCCGTGATGCCAAGCATCTGTGCAATCTCCTTGTGGGAATACCCTTCAATTGCGTACATATTGAAAACAGCCCTGAACCCGGCAGGAAGCGTCATCACCAGCTCCATCAACTCCTTATAGCCGATATTCTGCATCTGTGATACGGTCTCGGCCTTCATCCCGCGGGCAGTGTCAAGTTCATCGCTCATTTTCAGCGCGTCTTTCTTCCTGAGGGACATGAGTGCCGTCGTCACGAAAATCCTCCTTGCCCATCCCTCGAAAGAGCCGTCTGCCTTGTATGTGTCGATCCGGGTAAACAATGTGATGAAACCGTCCTGCAGAATGTCTTCTGCAAGTGACCTGTCCTTGACATATCTTATGCAAAGAGGGAACATACGGGGCGCCAGACGATCAAACAAGATCTTCTGGGAAGCCCGGTCTCCTTTTTTGCAGGCGTCAATTAACTGAGAGTCAAAGAGTTCAGCCACGGTTACAAAATTGGCCCAGTTTCAATTCCCATAATTAACGAATCTGAGAAAAGATGCAGCACGGGCCATTAATGTTGCATCATAATGTCAAATTTCCCAAATTTATGCAATTGTTACGGAATATGCGTATTATTTTTGTGTGATTTTGTCATGGCCTTGCATTTGCAGTACCAAAATTTCTGTGTAAATTTGAAACTTTAGTCCTATAATTCTGACAGATGAAACCGATAATAAAGATATTGTCTGCATGCCTTATTGCTCTTTTGGCGGATTTTGGAACTTGTCTGTATTCACAGTCTGTTCCAAAGCCGGCAATAATAGAGAACATCGTGCTGGACGCTGTAAATAAGTATAATGAGAGAGATTTTGACGGAGCCATAAGACTTCTGGAGACAGTCATTGAAGCGGATCCATCCAATGATGCAGCCTGCTATTACCTTTCGCTTTCATACCTTGGCAAAGGAGACGCCAAAAAGGCTGAAGAATATCTTTCCCGGGCAGCGGAAGCAGACCCGAAAAATTTCTGGTACCGCTATCGTCTGGCAAATCTGTATGGCCTTACCTCAAGGGAGGAACTTACAATCAGCCTTTATGAAAAACTTGTTGAAGACTTTCCGCGCAAAAGCGAGCTGTACTTTGACATGGTTGAATTGTATTCCTCACAGGGAGAATATCAGAAAGCCCTTGAGACTCTGGACCAGGTGGAGACTATATTCGGCAAGAATGAATCCACGACAGTGTTCCGGTTCAATCTCCTGCGCAAACTTCAGAAAAATGACGAAGCCTTTGCCTGTCTTGAAGAGTTCAACAAGGAATATTCATCACCTTATGTACTTTCGACTCTTGCCGAATGGCAAATGTCCATGTACAATGATTCCACCGCCCTTGCATACTACGATGAGGCTCTGGACCTTGCTCCGGATTATGTCCCTGCCATTCTTGGAAAGGCCGAGACATTGAGGATGACCAGGAAATATGACAAATTTTTCAATATCCTGAACAAAATTGCTGCTCTCGAGGACTATCCTGCCGCAGGCAAAAGCGATTATATCATGGCAATAGTCCAGCATTCGGACCCCAAATTTCTCCAGACATTCGGCCCGCAGATGGACACGGTGATGAACAGCCTCCTTCAGGTGCATCCCACTGACAGCACCATCCTCAGGACATCAGCCGTTTATTATTACTCGACAGACCGCAAGCAGAAGGCAGGAGCCTTCTTTTCCCTCAACAAGGACCTTTGGCCAAACAGCTATGACATCAATGCTGAATATATTGAATATCTGATGTATGCTCAGCAATGGGAGGAATTGTCCGAACAGGGGCGCAAGGCCTTCGATCGTTTCCCGTCCGAGACCGTTTTCCTTGAGATGGCAAGTGTGGGGGATTATAATATGAAGGAATACGACAAGGTGCTGGAAATCTGCAATATGGTGTTGGAAAAGGCTCCGAATGACAGTTCCGCCACCTTGAGGGCATGGTCCACAGCCGGAGACATCTACCATCAGAAGGGCGATTCCAAAAAGGCATATAAGGCTTATGAAAAGGCATTGAAGATAAATCCAAACTATGTCTATGTGCTGAACAACTATGCATATTACCTGAGCATGGAGGGCAAGAACCTCAAGAAAGCATACAATATGAGCAAGAAGACCGTTGAGGCTGAGCCGGACAATTCCACCTATCTCGACACTTTCGGATGGATTCTGTTCCTTCAGGGCAAGGCTCTGGAAGCCAAGCCTTTCTTCAAGCACGCCATGCTTTACGGCGGGAAGGAAAGCGCTGTGGTCATGGACCATTATGCCGAGGTTCTGTATGCGCTGAAAGAATATGACCTTGCATTTGTCTATTGGAATCTTGCCAGGCAGAAGAACGACGGTTCCATCCCGGATCTGGAAGAAAGAATCAGTCAAAGAAAACAAGCCGTCAATAAATGACCGAAACTCAGATGAAAAGACTGTTTACCATAATTTTATCACTTTTTTGTTTTGTTGCCTCAGTTTCTGCCCAGAATGTCAAGGCAAGCCAAGACAAGAAAGCCCGTCTTGAACGTGAAATCGCAATCATAGACAAACAGATAGCAGCCAATGCCTCCAAAAGCAGTTCAAAGCTTTCGGAGCTTGAACTCCTGCGCAAGAAAATCGAGAACAGGAAAGCCCTGCTGGACGAGGCTGACTCTGAAATCCGCACCTATGATGCAATGATAAGCAAGGCAAAAAAGCAGATGGATGCCCTTCAGGCAAGGGTGGACACTCTCTCGGAACACTATTCGCGTCTTGTCATGTCGGCCTACAAGAACAGGGACACCCGTTTATGGTACATGTACATTCTTTCCAGTGACAACATTGCCCAGGCGTTCCGCCGTGTGAGCTATTTCAAGAACCTTTCTACCCAGATGAATGCGGATGCCCGCCGGCTCCAGCAGGCGAAGGATGAGCTTGAAAAGCAAAAGGAGACTATGGATGCTCTCAGGAGCGATGCACAGAAAGTGCGACAGGAGCGTGCCTCTGAGCTGAATCGGCTGAAGGCAGAGGAATCGGAAGCCAACGCCGTGGTCAGGCAGCTTAACAGAGACAAAAAGAAATATCAGGCCCAGCTTGCTTCAAAGAAAAAGGAGGTTGAGGCTCTCAATAAGGAACTCGCCCGTCTGGTTGCCCAGAATATGAATAAGCAGGGTGGAAAATCATCCAAAGCCGATCCTCAGGCGGTGAAGCTCTCCTCTGAGTTTGCCAAGAACAAAGGCAAGCTCCCGTGGCCGGCAGAGGGTCCTGTGGTGGATTATTTCGGCCAGCGCTTCCATCCTGTTTACAAGAATCTCAAGCTGCCTCCGAAGAATGGAATAGAGGTGGCCCTTGACAAGGATACTCAGGTCAAATCCGTATTTGACGGAGTTGTTAAGCAGATAATGGTTCAGCCAGGATACAATATTTGTGTAATCGTACAGCATGGCAATTATTTCTCTTTCTATTGCAGGCTGAAAAGTACTGCCGTGAAGGCAGGAGACAAGGTTTCCACCGGGCAGACCATTGGTGTAGTGGATACTATGAACGGCCAGACGAGGCTCCATCTGGAAATCTGGCAAGGAAGCCAGCCTCAGAATCCTCTCAACTGGCTCAGATAAACTATTCGTTTTATGAAGAAAAAGAAAACAGTGTTTCTAACCGGTGCCACAGGAAACATGGGCTGGGCCGGTTTCAAGGAACTTTACTCTCGCAAAGATGAATTCGATATCAGAATTCTTGCCCGCAAGAGCAATAAGAATATCAAGAAGTTGTCACCATATATGGATGATCCTTCCGTAACCATCGTTTGGGGAGACCTTACCGTATATGATGATGTCCTGAAGGGGGTTGAGGGCTCCGATTATGTCCTCCATGTGGGAGGAATGGTGTCCCCGTCCGCCGACTATTATCCTGAAAAGACACTCAAAGTCAATGTTTTATCGTCTGAATATGTGGCCAGAGCCGTTCTTGCCCAGCCTAATGCCGATGATATCAAGGTTGTATATATTGGCTCCGTCGCTCAATATGGCGACCGCCGTGCCCCTTTCCATTGGGGACGTACCGGGGACCCGGTTCTTGCCAGCAGGTATGACATGTATTCCGTATCGAAGTGCAAGGCAGAGAAAGCAATCGTTGATTCAGGGATAAAACATTGGGTGTCAATACGACAGACCGGAATCCTTTATCCGGGAATATTGAAAGTGGTGAATCCTACAGCCTTTCATGTGCCGGTGTCAGGCATGCTTGAATGGGCTACTATCGAGGATTCGGGAAGGGTGCTGGCGAATGTGTGCTCTGATGACGTGCCGGAAGAATTCTGGAATCATTTCTACAACCTCAGCAGCGGTGAGCAATACAGGATGACCAATTATGAATTCGAGACAAGGATGCTCACCTCACTCGGCCTGCCTAAGCCTGAGAAAGTGTTTGAACCACAGTGGTTTGCAACACGTAATTTCCATGGAATGTGGTATACCGATGCTGATGAACTTGAAAAATACCTGCATTTCAGGGCTAACATTCCTGTAGATGAATATTTCCGGGAAATGAAATCGAAACTGCCATGGTATTACTCGCTCGCTTTCCTGGCTCCTGCCTTTGCCATCAAGTTGTTCATGAAACCGCTTGCCTTCGACAAGCAGCTCGGCACCCAATACTGGGCAAAGAATGATCCGGAGAAGCTTGAGGCCTATTATGGTTCTAAAGAAGAGTATGAAAGCATACGCAGCTGGGATGACGTCATTCCGCCTCACTATGAAAAGAACGTCAGCAAGGCGGCCGGCCAGATGCATCTTTTGGAACATGGATGGGATGAGAGCAAGGCTCCGGACGAACTTACCGATGATGAACTTGAAAGTGCAGCAGCCTTTCGCGGAGGACATTTCGTACGTCATCTTGAAGGATCGATGTGCGAATGGGAGTGTGAACACGGGCATCTTTTCCTTGCCTCGCTGGAGTATGTACTTCTTGGAGGAGGCTGGTGCATCGAGTGCAATCTCGACAAATGGACTACCGAGACCGGAGCGTCAAACCGTTTCGTATCCCAGCTGAAACATTGACCGGAGACGACTTTTAAAAGGCTAGCTATTTGGGCTGGACGAGGGCAACTGTTCCGGGAATACTTTCATCCGGCTTTCCCTTCAGGTAGATGATTCTTTGATTGGAACTACCCCTGAACAGCAATTCGCGGTCCTTCAGCTCTTCGATGAACGGACCGTCAACAATCACGTCAAGATACGGCAGAATCATTGACAATCTCTCATCCGCCAGAATCTCCTCGTATGTGAATCCGGTATAGCACCAGATGGTCTTTCCGGACCTTTCCTTTATTTTTCTTGAGAGTTCGGTAAAGGCTTCAACCTGGTACAGGGGATCCCCTCCGGAGTAGGTGACATTGCTGAACTCATCATCCAGGATAAGCTCAAGGAGCTGGTCAACGGACATTTCCTTTCCTCCGGCAAAGTCCCATGACTGCGGGTTATGACATCCCGGGCAATGGTGCGCACATCCCGCACAATAGATGGAAGTGCGCAGCCCCGGCCCGTCGGCCATCGTTTCTTCAAGAATGTCCAGAACCCTGATGGTCCCGGACATTCCCTTTTCTTGTATATTCATCAGAAAATCTGCTATTTGTGTACCACGCGGTCTTTAAGTTCCGCCAATTTGGCACTGTTCCAGCGGTCAGTAGTTCCCACCAGATAGCCCGTAATTCTCTGGAGTTTGTCAATCTTGGTGCTTCCGCAGTGAGGACATACTTCAAGGTCCGGATCGGCATTCTCAAATCCGCAGTCCATGCAGCGGTTGCGGTTGTGGTTCACGGAACCGTATCCGATATTGTATTTGTCCATCAGGTCAACGATTGCCATGATTGCCTCTGCATTATGGGTTGCATCTCCGTCAATCTCAACATAGAAGATGTGACCGCCCCTTGTAAGGTCATGGTATGGAGCCTCAATCTCAGCCTTGTGCTTAGGAGTACATTTATAATAAACAGGCACATGGTTGGAGTTGGTGTAATAGTCCTTGTCGGTGATGCCCGGGATGATGCCGAATTTCTTTTTGTCCATCCTTGTAAACCTTCCGGAAAGACCTTCTGCCGGAGTTGCAAGCACGCTGAAATTGTGCTGGAACATCTCTGAGAACTCGTTTGCCTTGTCTCTCATGTAGGTCACTATTCTCAGACCCAGTTCCTGTGCCTCTTCAGACTCTCCATGGTGCTTGCCCACAAGGGCGATGAGAGCCTCGGCAAGACCGATGAATCCGATTCCGAGAGTACCCTGATTGATAACGGACTCAATACTGTCATTATCTTTGAGGTTCTCGCAACCGAGCCAGAGGGCGCCCATCAGAAGAGGGAACTGTTTCTTGAGGGCTGTCTTCTGGAAGTTGAACCTTTCATTGAGCTGTTTTGCAGCAATGTCCATGGCCCAGTCAAGCTTGTGGAAGAAAGTACCGATTCTTTCCTGCCTGTCCTCGATTCCCATGCACTCGATGGCGAGCCTTACTATATTTATAGTTGTGAATGAAAGGTTGCCCCTTGCAATTGAGGTCTTCGGTCCGAATCTGTTCTCGAATACCCTGGTGCGGCATCCCATGGTTGCACACTCCCACTGATAACGCTGAGGATCGTCTGCTCTCCAGAGTTCGTGCTGGTTGAAAGGAGCATCCAGATTGATGAAGTTAGGGAAGAACCTTCTTGCAGAAACCTTGCAGGCGAACTTGTAGAGGTCGTAGTTCCTGTCCTCAGGCAGGTAGCTGACGCCACGTTTTTTCTTCCATATCTGTATAGGGAAGATAGCTGTCGATCCGTTACCCACACCCTCGTATGTCGTATTGAGGATTTCGCGGATGACACAACGTCCTTCGGCTGATGTATCTGTTCCATAGTTGATGGAGCTGAATACCACCTGGTTGCCACCCCTTGAATGGATGGAGTTCATATTGTGTACAAAGGCCTCCATTGACTGGTGAACCCTGCTCACGGTCATATTGATTGCATGCTGTATGATGCGCTCGTCACCCTGAATGCCGACAAGATCACGTTTGATATAGTCATCAATCTCAACGTCGTTGAGCCTGCTGAAATCTTCCCCGTAAAGGTCGCTGAGTTTCTCGATTTCCTCATGGAATGTCTTTCTTACAAACGGTGCCATATAGAAATCGAATGCAGGGATTGCCTGTCCGCC
>CAMCIE010000004.1 GCA_945874815.1 uncultured Bacteroidales bacterium | reverse complement strand
CTTCCACGAACTGTGCGCCCTTCCAGAGCCTTGCACCCTTGATGTCCACTCCTATGTAATTGCATGAAGGATTGCGCATTGCAAGGTCCACCGTATATTCACCCTTGCCACAGCCCAGCTCCAGGACAATAGGATTGTCGTTTCCGAACATATCCCTGCCCCAATTGCCTTTCAACGGATGGTCGCACCCCAGCACCTGGTCCGTAGAAGGCTGGACCATGCATCGGAATGTCTCGTTTTCCCTGAATTTCCTGAGTTTGTCTTTTCCCATCAGCGGTTTATTTTCATTATCAGCCCCATACCCCTCAGACCGTCAACCGGCGGTGGAGTGATATAAATCTCCCATTTCCCGCATTCAGACGGACGGGAGGCTGACCTGTAAGTTTCACAAAAGTCATGAACGGACATATTCCCTTCCTCAAATGAGGAAACGGGAACATAAACAGTCTCGGTATATTCCTTTCCGGAAGGAGAAACCATATCAATTTTCAAAGGAAAGGAACGTATAGTCTCAAACCTGCGGCCGGAACAGTCTATTCTGGCAAAGATGGAGAAGTCATAGGTTGACATGGTGTCGGACATATCCGCCACGAAGGCCAGACGTCCGGCGCTGTCTGTCTTGCTCACAGGCACATAAGTTTCCACCGATTCCGGAGAGGAACAGGACGGGAAAGCTGTCAGGGCAAGCAACAGGGCAAGGCACAACGACACTATGTCAAGCCTTCTTTGACTTGTCATCTTTTTCATTCTGGAGTGACTGTTTCGGGCGTTTCTTTTTCTTTCTTCTTTTGCGTGATTCATCAAACCGGGTGATGCTGTCATCACCAACAGCCGTGACAAATTCAGGAGCAGTCGGTTCCGGCTCGGTCTGAAGGGATTCCGGCTTAACGCCATTCCTGTTCATCTTGATGATTTCCCTTACTTCGGAAGCATCCAATGCATACAGATTTGACAAAGAAGAAGGATCGTATGAGAAATACATTATTTCCTTCAGGATGTCCGTCTTCATCAGATAGGCAAGTCCGTCTTCAAATTCGAGAGGTCCGTTGACCTTCGGTATCCTGGTCTGGGCATCCATGTAGGCCGCAGTCTCGTAATTTAGACAGCATTTCAGCTTGCCACACTGACCGGCAAGCTTCTGTGGATTGAGAGAAAGGTCCTGGCAACGTGCAGCAGAGGTGGTTATGGACTGGAAACTTGAAATATAGTTGGAACAGCACAGTTCCCTTCCGCATACTCCAAGTCCTCCGATCAGGCCGGCCTCCTGCCTTGCTCCGATCTGCTTCATCTCTATCCTGATGCGGAATTCTTCCGCAAAGACCTTGATGAGCTGGCGGAAATCCACGCGTCCGTCGGCAATATAGTAGAAAATTGCCTTGGTACCGTCTCCCTGAAACTCCACATCACCGATTTTCATTTCCAGACCGAGCTCAGCTGCAATCTGGCGCGAACGTATCATTGTCTCATGCTCACGCGCGATGGCTTCCTGCCACTTCTCGATGTCAAAAAGCTTGGCCTTGCGGTATATCCTTTTGAATTCAAATGTCTCCGGATTGATTCTCTTGCACTTCATCTGACGTGCCACCACAGGGCCTTCCAAAGTCACGATTCCAAGATCGTGTCCGTTGGCAGCCTCGACAATCACCAGGTCACCTGTCTTGATACTCTGTCCCGAAGCATTGCGGAATATGGCCTTGCGGGTATTCTTGAAGCGGACTTCAAAATATTCCTTATACTGTTCCTGAGCTACTCCGGACAACCAGTCATAGACCTCAAGCTTGCAGCATCCCTGACGGTAGGTGCAATTGAGTTCCCCCGTATCCTCACGTTCCACGGTACATCCCCTGGATCAGTCATATTGTTTTGATTCAGTCATATACTATCATTTAATACTCACGAACATACGGTTTACAAGGTCCGTGAAAACTATTTTTGAACTGACATTGCGGTCAATCAGCGCAACTGCCTTGTCGAGCTCCGGAAACACCTTGCGGCAGAATGCATTGCTGCAGGCTGATGCGGTTTTCTTGAAGAATTCCGTCATATTTTCGTCCGGCAGACACACAAGCTGATGCAGGTTTTGCTGAAGCAGGAAGATATTCCGCAAACAATCGGACACAAATATACAAAAAGCTTTCTGTTTCTCGCGAGACTCTCCTGCAGATATATTCTCCATACTCTCATACGCACCGAGCAGGTCCCCGGAAATCAAAGATGTCATTACGTCGCTGAATATATCCATGAATGCCGTCATTTCCTGATCTTCCTGAGCCGGAACCATGGCCCTGACCCGAGCCTTTTCCTCTTTGCTCAAAGGCATCACCCTTATGCTCTGGCATCTGGAGAATATGGTCTGGAGCACGTTTTCCGGAGAATGTGTGATGAAAAGGAAAAGCGTCTTTTCAGGAGGTTCTTCCACAAGCTTGAGCAGCCTGTTGGCTGTCTCCTGATTCATTTTTTCCGGAAGATAGAAGATGACAGCCTTATAACCATCTGACACAGAGGACAATGAGAGCTTTGTCAACAGATTCCTTGCCTCTGCCACGGCTATCAGTCCGTTCTTGCTTTCTATTCCTATGGCCTTCTGAAGGTCCGCCTCTGTAAAATATGGATTGGAACATGCAAGTTCCCTCCAGTATTTGATGTAGGACTCCGAAGTAGGCTTGTCATCGGACGA
This sequence comes from uncultured Bacteroidales bacterium, assembly GCA_945874815.1. Taxonomy (GTDB): domain Bacteria; phylum Bacteroidota; class Bacteroidia; order Bacteroidales; family UBA932; genus Cryptobacteroides. The sequence goes on along the minus strand of CAMCIE010000004.1, from coordinate 13,980 downwards.
CTTGGGGCCTTTGTTGACAGGGAAAACAAAATGCAGGTCGGGATGGATGAGTTTGGACATCTGGCGGCACGACGGACATTCACCGCATGAATCGGCATCCCTGTGGTCACGGCAGTTCAGATACTGGACAAAAGCAGTGGCAAGGGCAAAGGCACCGCATCCGTCATTCTCATAAAAAAGAATCGCATGTGGGACCCTTCCGCTGTCAGCCATCTGCCTGAGGGCATTGATGACCTCCTTGTTTCCTATGATATCCGAAAAGCGCATCTGTTCCTATTTATTCCTTATTGCGACATAATGTGCCAGGTCCGTCAGGCATTGCTTTTCGAAGGACTCCGGCATCGGTCTGAGGGCATCTACGGCCTTTCCGATATAGACATCAAGCATCCTGCATGCACCCTCGACACCATTGTTCGCTTTCACAAAAGCAATTATCTCTTCCCTGTATTCAGGATGGGCAGGTATTTCCTTTACCATTCCCCTGATGCGTTCCTGCTGCTCTGGAGCCACATTATCGAGAGCACAGAGCAAAGGCGCGGTTATCTTCTGTTCAAGGATATCCACTCCCAAAGGCTTGCCTACCATGGCATCACCGGAATAATCGAGAATGTCATCCTTTATCTGAAACGCGAGTCCAAGAGCAACCGCATAGTCCGACGCCGCCTTTTCAAGAATCTCCGAGGCACCTACCGAGACTGCTGCGGAAAGGCATGCCGCTTCGAACAAAGAAGCTGTCTTGCTGTATATTATCCTCAGATATGCCTGCTCATCCGTATCAACACTCACTGATTTCTGAAGCTGGAGCATTTCGCCTTCGGCAAGATCTCCGAGTGTCTTTGAAAAAATACGTATGGCCCTTATATCACTATCGGAAAGCAGAATCACATTCATAGCCTTCACAAGCCAATAGTCCCCCACCAGAACCGACACATTCGGTCCCATGAGGGCGTTGACCGTAGGGGCACCGCGTCTGGTATCACTTCCATCAGCGACATCATCATGAAAAAGGGTGGCATTGTGCAGCAATTCAGAAGCTGCGGCATATCTGATGGATGCATCTTCGGTTTTCCCTTCGGAAGAACATGCTCGTGCCACGAGCAGGGAAAGTACAGGACGCAATTGTTTCCCCGAATTGGACAGCACACTGTCATTCAGGGAATTAAGAAGGGCGATGTCACTGTTCAGGACATCGCCGATCATATCAGTTACAGCGACCCAGTCTCTGCCTAAATGTTTTTTAATAATTTGTAAATCCATCGATTAGAAGTAGAAGGCAAGAGAGAGGGTTACTCCTCCGAAGTTCCTGTCTTTGAATGCCTGAATAACCTCATTCTTATTCTCAGACAAGTTGGCATTTGCAAGTGAGCCGAAGTTCCAGTTATAGCGTGCGTTGATCTGGAATCTCCAAATGTCAAGACCCGCTCCAAGACCAACTCCGTATTCAACACGATTCAGGTCCGTCCAGTCCTTGATGGAGTTGTTAAGACCATATCCGACGAATGGTGCGCACTCGACATAAGGGCGGCATATAATCAGATCCGGGCCCCACTGCAATGAGACAGGGACTTCCAGATAGCCGACATTCAGGTTTGATGCATCCTCAAGCTTTGCCCCCTTGACCTGATACAAGATTGAAGGCTGGAGGGCAAATCCGAGAGGAAGTCTGAATTTGAATGCCAGACCGGCATGGTATTGAGTAAGAGTGGAAGAATTCACCTCTTTCAATTTCTGTGTTGAAAAGGTTGCTCCACCAATAACTCCGACATTATGTTTTGCCTGGGCAAGTGACTCACCTAGGCACAATGCCATGATACAGGCAATTGCCGTAAGAACACGTGTTTTCATTTCAGTAGAAATTAAAGAAGAGCATTGAGCTTTGCTGCGATTGATGCCTTAGGAGCTGCTCCTACAAGCCTGTCAACCAGTTCTCCGTTCTTGAAGAAAAGAAGGGTAGGTATGCTCATGATTCCGTATTTCACCGGAACATCCTCGCATTCATCGACATTGCATTTGCCGACAACAGCCTTTCCTTCATATTCAGCTGCAATTTCCTCCACTACCGGAGCGATCGCGCGGCAAGGGCCGCACCAAGTTGCCCAGAAGTCAACCATTACGGGCATTTCTGTATTCAATGTTTCTGCGAAATTCGCGTCTGTAATTACTTTTGCCATAACAATATCTATTTAAATATAAAACAATCCGGTCACAAATATAATGATTTGCAACCGGATTTACAACAATGTATTATTCTATCTCAAGTTTCGCAAATGCGAAACTTATATATTCTAATACGTTTTCTCAGCCGACCAGGTGAAAGCCCTGAGCCCGAGCATTGGTGTTTCCTCATCCAGCTCCTTGAGGGCGGCAAAGATTTCATCCACCTTCTCGTCAGGAACGAATGTCAGGATTGCGTTGTTCATTGTCGGCCAGGCGTGGCTTGCAAGGTGGGGCTCACCTGTCTCGCTTCCGCGGCCGCAGATATCCCTCCACATGGTCATGCCCCTGCATCCTAGTTTCTCGATTGCATCTGCGACCTCCATGTTGTAGGCCTGATTATATGCTATGAATACTGCTTTCATTGTTTACTGTTTTATTTTGCAGCTGCCTTGCGTGCAGCTTTGCGGATTTTTCTATTTTCCTGCCATGTTGCAAATGAGGCATAGATGGTAGGGATGATGACGAGGGTCACAAGAGTTGAAATTGAAAGACCCCAGGCAACCACCATACCGAGTGAGCGCCATGTCTCAGCTCCCTCACCTGTTCCGAGTGCCATAGGAAGCATACCGAGGACAGTTGTAAGGGTGGTCATGAGGATAGGACGCAGACGGCTCTTTGCAGCTGTCACTGATGCTTCGATGATGCTCATTCCTCTTTCACGCATAAGGATAGAGTAGTCGATGAGCACGATACCATTCTTCACGACGATACCCATGAGGATGAGCACACCGATGAGTCCCATGACGCCGAGAGGCGTGTTTGTAATCACAAGTCCTAGGATAACTCCGACGAATGCGAACGGAATTGAGAACATGATTGCAAACGGGCTCATGAACGACTCGAACTGGGATGCCATAACGATGTAAACCAGAATGATGATCATTATAAGGAGAGTAATCAGCTGTTTGAAGGTCTCCTGCTGGTCTTCATACGATCCTCCGATTTTCACAGCGAAGTTCGATGGAATCGGTGTTGAATCAATAACTCCCTGAGCAACCTTGACCGCCTCTGAAAGCGAGTAGTCATCGGCAACGATTCCTGATACGGTGATGACACGCTCACGGTTCTTCCTTTCGATTGAAGGCGGAACCTGAGTCTCAATTACCTGACCGAGGTCCTTGATGCGGATTCCCTTGCCCTGGTTGTTGTAGATGAGGATGTTCTCGATGTCTTCGATACTTGTCCTGAACTCCGGAGCAAGCCTTACGCGAATGCCATACTCCTCTCCGTCCTCACGGTAATATGACTGTGTAGAACCGTTGACGGCAGCTCTGAGGAATGATGCGGCTGTCGAACTGTTAAGTCCGTTAACTGCAAGCTTGGTCCTGTCAAAATCAACCTGATAACCAGGGATGTACTCGTCACGGCTGAGAGTAATCTGTGAACAAACGCCCGTTTCACGAAGTTTCTGGAGCATTTCATTTGCCACGCGGTCAGTTTCATGGAAATCGAATCCGTAGATTTCAAGGTCAACTGTAGAAGCACCACCCATTCCGCCACCACCTTCAGTGACTTTCACCTTCTTGAATTCAGGATAATCCGCAAGGATTCCCCTGACTACATCTGCAATCTCCGAACATGAACGTTCACGGTCATTCATACTTCCGATATTGATGTTGAAGGCCATGATATGGGTACCGTTACTCTGCATTGACGCATAAGAGTTTTCAGAATCTGCCTCACCGAGAGAGTATGAGCAAGCAACTATTTCAGGAATTGCAGCTTCGAATTTCTGATAAAGCTCATGTGCAATGGACCTTGTGATATCCTGTCCTGTTCCTGCAGGGAGTTCAAGGTTAAGGGTGATACGTCCCTGGTCACTCTTAGGGAAGAACTCTGTCTCCATCTTCGGTGCAAGCAGTACCATTGTGACGACAAAAGAGCCGAGTGCAAGAGATACAACTACTGTCCTGTGATGTACACACCAGTTAATCAGGCGGGCATAACCTCTTGACAACCAGTTGAGGAACTTGTTGAAGTTTCCGAAAAGCAGAGCCTGAAGTTTTCCAGTTTTAGGTTTGTAGCGGAGGAACTGTGAGCAAAGCATCGGTATGAGAGTAAGCGCACCGACAGTAGAAACGACCATGATGATGGAAGTAATCCAGCCGAGCTGCTTGAACATCACACCTGCCATACCGTTGATCATTGTAAGAGGCATGAACACGCAGAGCATGGTGAGGGTTGAAGCCACGACGGAAATACCCACTTCCTGAGTTGCGTGGACGGCAGCCTCCTTCGGTTTTGCACCCCTTTCAAGGTGGGTGGAGATGTTCTCCAATACCACGATTGCGTCATCCACGACCATACCGATGGCAAGTGACAGGGCTGACATTGAGATGATGTTCAATGTGTTGCCTGTTGCAAAGAGGTACATCAGGGATGCAAGCAGTGAGATAGGAATTGAAAGGATGATGATGAAAGTAGCTCTCCATCTTCCGAGGAAGAGATATACGACCAGCATCACAATGAGGAAGGTAAGGATAATGGTTTCCTTCAGTGAGTTGATTGAGTTGATGATGTTGGTTGAACCATCCATCACGGTGATTACATTGATATCGGAAGGGAGAGTCTTGGAAATCTTCTCCATTTCCTTCTTGATACCCTTGATCACGCTTACGGCATTCGCATCTGTCTGCTTCTGGATAATGATCTGAGCACCAGGCTGGCCGTTGATATAGGCCTCCTGATATTTCTCCTGAACCGTATCCTCAACGCGAGCCACATCACGAAGATATACGGCCCTGCCGTTTGAATATCCGACTACGATATCCATCAGCTGGACAGGATCGTCGAACTCTTTTTCCACACGAAGAGTGTAAGAGTTAGAACCGATGTCAACGGAACCGCTCGGGATATTCTTGTTCTCGTATGCGATGATATTTGATATTGTGCTGATTGTCAACCCATAAGCTTCAAGGCGGTTAGGGTCGCAATATATCTGGATTTCACGTTCAGGAGCACCGGCAACAGAAACGGTACCTACACCGCTCACCCTCGCAAGAGGGGTTGCCAACTGATCGTCCAGGATTTTTTCAAGTGCCATGAAACTCTCGTCTGCGGTTGCCGCCATGATCATGATAGGCATCTCATCGAGCGAGAATTTGAAAATCATAGGCATTGAAGCTCCGTCAGGAAGCTGCGAGTTCACGGCATCGAGCTTGTCCCTGACATCGTTTGTCGCTACATCGATATCAACGCCCTCGTTGAATTCAAGGGTTACGATGGAAATATTCTCCTTTGATTTGGAGGTAATATTCTTGAGGTCACTGACTCCGTTGAGGGAGTTTTCGAGAAGTTTGGAGAGGTTGTTTTCAATATCCTCTGCACTGGCACCCGGATAGGAACTCATCACAAGGATGACATTCGCATCGAATTTCGGGAACCTGTCTATGGAAATATTTATCAGCGAGAACACTCCGAAGAATGCCAGAGCCACGAATACAAGGGCTGTGGTAACCGGATTGTTGACCGCTTTTCTATATATGCTCATATAATCTTATTCTTATTTATTCGTTCAGGGCTTATTTCACAAGCTCAACCTTAATTCCGGATTTAAGTTTTGTCTGACCGCCGACAACAACGATGTCTCCTTCCTGAAGACCTTCAAGGACTTCATATTCAGTCTCAATCCTGCGGCCGAGTTTCACCGGTGTAAGTTTTACAGTGTTGTCAGCATTGACAACATATACGAATCTCTCTCCTGAGCCAGTCTGCTTTACGATGGCCAAATCAGGAACAACGACACTCTGCCTTGTACCGAAATTGACAGTTGCCCTTACGAACATACCAGGACGGAGGGTCTTGTAACTGTTGTCAACAACCACCTCTACGGTGAACGTCCTTGTCATAGGATCGATAGTAGGATAGATGCGGTTCACTTTGCCGTAGAAAGTCTTGCCAGGGATGGCATCAGCCACAATCTCGACAGAATCACCTTTCTTTACCTTTGTGTAATCAACCTCTGATATGCCCACAAGCATCTTCACAGGGACAATCTGCTCGACAGTGTAAAGAGGCTGGCTCATTGTGTACATATCGCCTGCATCATAATTCCTTGCAGAGATGACACCGTCGATCGGAGATACGAGAACGGAGTTCTCAAGAAGGTTGTCATAATTGGTCTTGCTGACATTGTAAGCCATTTCAATGGCATCAAGGTCTGACTGGGAAAGTCCGCCGGCATCAAAAAGACCTTTGAGACGATTGTATTCTATCTCATTGTTCTTAAGCTGGAGCTCTATCTGGGCAAGCTGAGTCTTGTCCATTTCTGCTACAACCTGTCCTTTCTTCACGAAATCACCTACTTCAACATATATTTTGCTGATACGTCCGCCACTCTGAGGGGCAATGTTGTTCTTTACAAATGCCTGAACTGTGGATGTATATACCTCTGTCTGATCCACATTCTTGATTACAGATGTTGCGACCTGTACTCTTGGGGTCTGCTCCTGTGCATCTGCAGCAGCGCTCTTCTTCTCACCTGAATTTCCACAAGCTGCCACCGACAACAATGCAGCTGCGATAAGAGCATTCTTAAATAACTTTTTCATGTATGTTTCTCCTTATTAATTATTCTTCTATGAAATCCTGACCCAATGTATTCTCCAGCTGCGCCTTGGCAGTGACGAAATTATAAACCGCCTGACTCTGAGCAAGTTTTGCCTGTGTAAGTGCAAGCTGTGCGTCGTTGAGCTCGATTAGCGTGCTGCGTCCGACCTGATATGATTTCTCAGCTATGTCATAAGCTTTCTGAGCCATCTTGACTGCTTCGACAGACGAATAGTATGTCTTCATGCTGGTCTCCATTGTATTGAGGCTCTGCCTGATGGCAATCTTGAGCTGACGCTCGGTGTTGGTTGTCTGCAGCTGAACCTGCTCGTACTGGTTCTTTGCCTGTCTGATGGCCTGATATCTCTTTCCGCCGGCAAATACCGGAATGCTCAGGCTGAGTCCCACGTAAGAGTAAGGAGTCCATCTGTACTGGCTGAAGTTGAAGTCATTGGTCATGGCGTTCATACTGAAGTTGAAACCAAGCGAGAGGGTCGGAATGTTGGCGAATTTCTGAACCCTGATGGAGCTTGCAAGCTGCTCTGCCTGAATTGCGAGCTGACGCATTGTGGTGTTGTTTGAAAGATCGAGGCCTTCAGCTTCATTGATATCACGCATCATTTCGGTTGAATAGTCCTCCAGAGCACCTGCAACGTCAATGTTAAGATCAAGGTCAACACCCATGACAGCCTTCAACTGCCAAAGTGACAGAATGACATTGCTTTCTGCGCTGTAAACGTTCGGAATGGCATTGGCAACAGTGGTCTTTGCCCTTGTAAGCTCCAACTCCGAACATTTCTGGGCATTGTACTTCTTCTGAGCTTCTTCATAGTTGCTTACAGCGTTTTCATACACCTGCTTGTAAACGTCAAATGCCTCTTTTGCGAGAAGGGTGGCAAAATATGCGCTCTTCACCTGCGACACCATGTCAAGCCTTGACGCACGTGCTTTTTCGACAGCAAGCTCCACGCTTTTGCCGGACACTTTGATGCTCTCCCAAAGCTGTGCGTTGACAATTGGCATTGCTGCGCTTACTCCTGCGCTCCAGGTGTTCCAGCGGCCGACTTCCATTCCATTTGCCATAGCACCTGCACCTGATTCTTCACCAGCTCCTTCAGGTATCTGAATATCACCTTCGCCGTCTCCGGCTCCTTCTCCAGCACCTTCTTCGGAACCCGATCCGGCACCACCGCCAAGTGAGCTCATATCAAAATCCATGTACATAACCTGCTTCTTGATTGTTCTCTGATATGCACCGGAGATATCAATCTGCGGGAAGAGGGACGCGTAAGTGCCTTTCTTGGCATATTCCGTCCTTTCAATTTCCTTATCGGCGACTTTCACCGATATGTTTTCACTCAAGGCAATCTGAAGTGCCTGATCCAATGTAATTACAAGCGGGGAATCAGCAGTCTCTGCCTTCTCAAGCAGAAGCTGTGTCTCCGTCTTTGGCGCCTCTTCACCCTTTTTTGTCTTCTGCTGTGCATTCACTGAAGCAGAGAAAAAAAGGACGGCGGATGAAATTACTGTAAAAACCACTAATTTTTTCATCTTTTATTTTTACCTGTTATTGTTAAATTTTTCAAAGCGGCGGGAAGGCTGCAAAATATAAGCCATAATATTCAGTTTCATAATATCTGACCAAAATTATCCCATTTGGCGACTACTGGAGCCAAATGGGATAATTTGAACTGTCATTTAGACGAATCCGGAACCCTATTTTAAATTAGTCGGCCTGACAAAATGAGTCGGTTCAGACTTGAGTTTCTGAGGGTGAACCGCAGCTGCCGGCACCTTGCGGACGAAGGCGTAAACCAGGAAGCCGACACCTATGAGAATGAACGGAATACTGAGAATCTGTCCCATGTTCAAAGCCATAGTTTCCTCGAATCCAACCTGCGGTTCCTTGATGAATTCTATAAGGAAACGCATTCCGAAAAGTACGATGAAGAAGATACCGATGAATGTGCCTCTGTAAATCTTGTCCAACTTGTACCTGTACATCCAAAGGAGTACGAATCCAAGAATCAGATAGCTGAGAGCCTCATATAACTGAGTCGGATGTTTCGGCTCGGTTTCTCCGCGAAGCTCGAAGATGAAGCCCCATGGAAGATTGGTGACATCACCATAAATTTCTGAATTGCAGAGGTTTCCCAACCTGATAAAAGTTGCAGCAAAGCACACTGCAATGCAGAGATGGTCAAGAATCCAGACAAAATCGAAATCATTCTTACGGCCGTAATGATGTGCAAACCATATCATCGCGATGAACAGGGCTATCGTGCCGCCATGGCTTGCAAGTCCCCCTTTCCAAGGCATGAAGATTTCCCAGAATCCCTGCCAGCTGCCAAAATAATAATCCGGCTGATAGAATATACAGTGTCCGAGGCGGGCTCCTACAATCGTACCGATCAGCAGAGTGTACAAAAGAGGATCCAGTAGGTCAGTCGATATTTTCTCCCGCTGGAAAAACCACTTGAATATGAACCACCCAAGGATGAACCCGGACACGAAAAGAATTGAATACCAACGAATTGAAAGCGGGCCGATATGAAACAGCTCCGGATTCATGTGCCAATTTATGAATAAGGTTTCCAGCATAAAATAAAATAATAAGTGCGCAAAGATAATTCAATGTGCGCAAAAATAACAAATAATGAGGCCGGAAAATAAATCTTCCAGCCTCATTGTCGTCGTTTGTCAGATTATTTTCTGATAGCTGCGATACCTGGGAGAACTTTGCCTTCGAGGTATTCGAGCATTGCACCACCACCGGTAGATACGTAGCTTACCTTGTTTGCGAAGCCCATCTGAGTTACGGCTGCCACAGAGTCACCGCCACCTACGAGGGTAAATGCGCCAGCTTCAGTTGCTTTTGCAAGCATTTCAGCCACTCTGTTGGTACCTTTTGCGAATGCAGGAATCTCAAATACTCCTACAGGGCCGTTCCAGAGGATGGTCTTTGACTTCATGATAACCTCCTCCCAAGTTGCGAGTGTGCTTGGAGCAGCATCAACGCCTTCCCACTCGTCAGGAATCTCGCTGTTGAGGCAGATCTTGGTGTTTGCATCGTTTGAGAAAGCGTCAGCGATTACAACCTCTTTAGAAAGGAAGAGTTTAACGCCTTTTTCCTCAGCTTTCTTCATGATGTTGAGAGCAAGCTCCATCTGGTCATCCTCGCAGAGGGATTTACCGATCTTGCCACCCTGAGCCTTGATGAAGGTATAGACCATACCGCCACCGATGATCATGTTGTCAACTGCATCGAAGAGGTGCTCGATGATACCAATCTTTGAGGATACCTTTGCTCCGCCGATGATAGCTGTTACAGGGTGCTCAGGATTGTTGAGAACGCGGTCGATAGCCTTGATCTCTCCTTCCATCACATAACCGAACATCTTATCCTCAGGGAAGTACTCTGCGATGAGAGCTGTAGATGCGTGTGCACGGTGAGCTGTTCCGAATGCGTCGTTGATGTAGCAGTCAGCATAAGAAGCGAGCTTCTTCACAAATGCTTTCTGGCTCTCTTTCACAGCAGCCTTGGCAGCCTTCTTCTCTTCATCTGTAGCATCCTCTGCGAGACCTCTTGGCTTTCCTTCCTCTTCTGCATAGAAACGGAGGTTCTCAAGTACAAGCACCTCACCTGGTTTGAGAGCAGCTACCTGCTCGTCAGCAGCCTGGCAGTCCTCTGCAAATTTCACAGGGGCTCCGAGGAGTTCCTCAACACGGCCGAGGATGTGGCGGAGAGAGAATTTCTCTGTTACTCCCTTAGGACGTCCGAGGTGAGACATGATGATGAGCGATCCGCCTTTTTCAAGAACCTTCTTGAGTGTAGGGATTGCTGCCCTGATTCGGGTGTCATCTGTGATTTCCATCTTCTCGTTCAATGGAACGTTGAAGTCAACTCTGACAATTGCCTTTTTGCCGGCAAAGTCGTAAGTGTCAATGTGCTGTTGCATAATGCTTATGTGTTATAAAATAATTTCCGTTAGTGCCGTATTGTACGGACCACAATTCATTTATCCCGGCAAATTTAGTAAATTTCGGGGAAATACAATAAATTAACCTATCTTTGCAGGAGCAAATACAACCGTGCACGGGTACGGTAGCTAATTTTGAATAATTATATGATGACCATAGAATATCCGGGAGAATTCTGGAAGGATTACCAGCTGCTAGATTGTGGCAATTTCGAAAAATTGGAAAGGTTCGGCAACTATGTCATGGCCCGTCCCGAGCCAAAGGCACTTTGGGATAAATCCATGTCCGATGAACAGTGGAACAAGATGATTCACACCCGCTTCCATACCGGAGCCGGCTTCGGGAAAGCAGGAAAAGAAGACAGCGGCACATGGGAAAGGAGAAGAAAAATGGATGACCAGTGGTATATCCGGTACAAAGGCGACCAACCGGGCCTTGATTTTTCTCTCCGCCTCGGGCTAACGTCATTCAAGCACGTGGGAGTCTTTCCGGAGCAGTCTTCAAACTGGGAATATATCTATCGTCAGACCTCCGAACTTGTGCAGAAGGCCCAGCAGAACGGAGCACCTAAACCCAAGGTGCTCAATCTCTTTGCCTACACGGGTGCCGCTTCCCTTGCGGCAAAGGCGGCAGGGTCCGACGTCACACATCTTGACTCAGTCCGTCAGGTTGTCACCTGGGCAAGGGGCAATATGGAGAAAAGCGGCATGGACAACATCCGCTGGATTGTAGAGGATGCCCTGAAATTCGCAAGGCGCGAAGCAAAGAGGGGAAATATATATCAGGGTATCATCCTGGACCCCCCTGCGTACGGCCACGGGCCTGACGGTGAAAAATGGAAGCTTGACGAATGTCTGAACGACATGCTCAAATGCGTCAGTTCAATTCTCGCCCCGCAGGACAGTTTCATGGTTCTCAACCTCTACTCAAACGGATTCTCCGCCGTCCTGGGCGAGACCATGGTGCGCCAGAACTTCTGTCAGGGCACTTCCTTCAAGTCGCTTGACAGCGGGGAGCTCGTCCTGAAAGATTCTTTCGGCAAGCTCCTTCCGCTGAGTGTTGTCGTTCGGCTCAGAAGGTAGGCTTCTGATCCCTCCTCACGCTATTCGGCGAGGTCGAGGAGGGAGTTGAAGCGGTCGCGGATTTCTGTGCCGAATTCGGTGTTGCCGTTTTCGTCCGAGAGTTCTGCCAGGTACTGCAGGCAGTTGTAGCAGATGTCGAACTCATGTTTGGCATAGTCATAGTACTGAAGGTAGAAATAAGTTGACTGTATGATTTTCTCCACGAAGCGCCTCGAGAGTTCAAGGGCAGTTTCATTACGGCCGCACATATAATAAAGGTCAATCAGGTCGATGACCATGAACTCGTTGGAGAAGCCCATGTACGAGATGTCCAATGGATAGACTTCTTCTGGAACGCATTCCATGCACTTGTCAAGCAATTTTTCAGCCCTTTCCTTATCACCGATCTTGAGCATTTCTTTCGCGGCATTGACGAAAAGCTGCCTCTGGGAAAGAACGCCGCAGAATGTGTAGAAGTTCTGATAATCAACAAAATAGTCATTTCTCTTCAATGCATCCCATTTGAATACATTCATCATCTTGTTGTAGAGGTCTTCCGGATCTGCAAAACCGATTTCATCCCGTTTCATCCTGTTCTTGATTGGAACGAATTTGTACGAGAATCCTTCGTACATGAGATAATCCTTGATGCCGATGTTGATGTCACCGCCCATGCTCAGAAGGTTGAGAGGACGGTCCCACTGATAATTTGACAGCAAATCAAGCATGAAGAGCTCCTGCTTGGTCAGATAATCCTTGTCCGGAGGAATGCTGAGAATAATCTCTTCCGGAATCATGTCAGCATATTTTTCGTCAAGGATTCCATATTTGATGACATTCTCCTTGTTGACAGGGATGATGAATTTGCGGGACATGATATAATCCACCTTCTTCCCGCTTGTCAGCGGAAGTTTTGCCTCAGGATGCCTGAAAACCTTCATGACATCCGATAGCGCAAAGACAGAATCCCTCGTGTCATATATATATATGAAGTCATTCGTTCCGTACAGATACTGCTTCGGACCGACGGAAAGCGGAAGCGGAGCGGATTCGTTGACCGCATATTTCATCTGGTCGATATGCCAGTCTGTTCCCAGAAGGGATGTATTCACGATACGCACGTCAGTACGGATGCCTTCAACCTCCTGCGCATACCAGAGCGGGAAGGTATCATTATCTCCGTGAGTTACAAGTATTCCATTCTGTCCCACCGAATTAAGGTAATTCGTCGCCATCTCCACGGCAGTACGGCGGTTGCTCCTGTCATGATCGTCCCAGTTCTGGCAAGCCATCAGCACAGGCACACCCATAAGCACGAGGGATACAGCGGCAGCTGCAGGGACTCCGGCCTTTTCAGCATTGCCCTTACGGGAAACAAAGTCCATGATCCATGTAAATATTGCAGCGACTGCAAGGCCAATCCATATTGAAAAGGCATAGAATGATCCGGCATAGGCATAATCCCTTTCCCTGACCTGATATGGAGGCTGGTTGAGATAGAGCACGATGGCAATTCCTGTCATGAAAAAGAGCAGGAAGGTGAGCCAACTGCCTCTCTTGTCTTTTGCAAACTGGAAGAAGAGGCCGATAAGACCAAGAATCAGAGGAAGAAGGAAATAGTGGTTCTTGCCCTTGTTGTCTTTCAGGAAATCCGGAGCATCGCTCTGGTCACCTAGGCGGATCTGGTCTATGACAGGGATTCCGCATTCCCAGTTGCCGGCCATGATGTCGCCCGGGGAAGGGCTGTGGATGTCATTCTGCCTGCCGGCAAAGTTCCACATGAAATAACGCCAGTACATCCAGTTCATCTGGTAGTCAAAGAAGAAGCTGAGGTTCTGCCAGAAAGTCGGCTTCTTATGCTCCGCTCCCGGGACTTTCTTTCCGCCTCCGTTCATATACGACTCATAGAAAGCCACATATTTAGGATCGGAATTTGACCACATTCTCGGGAAAAGCATTTTTCCGGAAGACTCGTATTTTATCTCACCCGGACCGTCTGCCTTTATATATTTGTCTCCCAGAGGTGTCCAGTATTTTGTAGTCTCGATATCATAAGGTGCATCGAAATACTGGCCGTAAATCAGAGGTGTGCTTCCGTACTGTTCACGGCTCAGATAACGGATGAGAGTGAAAGCATTGTCAGGCTGATACTCGGAACCACAGGGTACCTAAA
>CAMCIE010000003.1 GCA_945874815.1 uncultured Bacteroidales bacterium | reverse complement strand
GCCATCCTCCGTAGAGCCATACCTGTTCAGGTGAAAGGAACCATGAATACCAACCCTTTGCAGCTGTTTCAAAGTCAGAGGCCACGGCAATCAGAATGTTGATGGCTACGATGACAAATGGGAAAGGCTTGAACCAGTGCTGTTTGCCGATGCCCCAGCCGTACTTGATCATCATGAATCCGATACATCCTGCAAGAGCTGCATAGATTTTGGCATAATGGAACCAACCGTTCATGTAGAGGTAAGTCTGGTTGTTCAGTGCCCATTCGGCACCGACAGCGACACCAATCTGGATTGCAACGAAATAAACGGTCAGAATGGCCGGCAAGGCAAAAAACATAACTGCACCGCCGAATTTGGTCTTACGTGCAAACTCATTAAGAAGGATCAGGCCGATAAGAACGCCAATCATGGCTATCCATTGATAAACGGCTGTATCTCCATAAACATGAAATAACATAACAAATTGTTTAAATGGTTAATGTTAAAGTGTTATAATGAAAACAAATATATGATTATTTCCTGTTTTATTATTCAAAATGGCAATAAAAGTATTCCAAAATATCAATATTTGAACTTATATGCAAGCAAACATGTTTCATAAGAAAACTTATCAATACCCTGAGGGATGTTTCATTCGCAAAAATTGAATACACACAAAAAAAAGATGAAAAAATCCAATTTTTAATAATTCTAATTTGGAAAATGGGATATTATATCTATATTTGCATCGGAAAGAATTGAAATAACCTGCATGCAGGAATTTCAATGGCACATTTATATTTAGATAACACTACAAAAAGGAGAATTAATTATGAGAAGTATTACAACATTTGATCTGCAGTATGCACACAGATTCTACGGATTCCAGGGCGAAGCTCAGTACCTTCACGGACACACAGGCGTCCTCACCATCGAAGTGGAAGACAGCGTCAATCCGGGAGTGAATATGGTTTACCCTTGCAACGAAATCCAGAAAGTTGCATGGAGCCTTCTGAAGAACTTCGACCACGCTCTCATCCTTCGTGAAGACGACCCGCTGCTTCCTGCTATTCTTGACGTATATGAGAAACAAGGAATCAAGAACGGTCATCCTCAGAACATCATGAAAGGTGAAGCTTTCAAGACTGAGCTTGCAACCGCATATCCAGATGCACGCCTTGTCGTGACAAAAGAGACCATGACTGTAGAAGGCATGATCAAGATCTTATATGAACTGCTGAAAGACAAGCTAAACATCGCTAAGATTACCTTCACAAGCGGAGTCAATGCTGCATCTGCAGAGTTCGACACCAGGAACGACATCGACCGCTGTCCTCTGTGCGGCATCGCCCTCGATGAAAATGGCGTTTGTCCTAAATGCGGATATCGCAAATAATAATTGAGGCTGACCCAGAAGGTCAGCCTCTTTCTGTTTATATTCCACGCTGAATCAAAGAGAGTCATTTTCTGATGTTTCGAAGGGCTCCCATGATATTTGCCGGGGCACGGTGGGCAAGAAGTTCGCGTTTCATGAAATCCATTGCCGGAGCGACGTGTTCGAAGAACTGGTGATAGCCTTCGCATAGGTAATTCAACCCGGGTTCACCGTCCGAAGTATGGACAAAGCGATTCTTCGGGCACTCTCCGTTGCAGGCGAAAAGATACTGGCATTCACGGCATTGGCGAGGCAGAGAGTTCAGTTTCGCATCGCCGAATGACTGTTCCCTCTCGCTGTACATCATCTCGATGAGGGTATTCTCACGGATATTGCCGAGCTTATATTCAGGGAAAACGAAATGGTCGCATGTATATACATCCCCATTGTATTCCATTACCCCCGCGTGTCCGCATGTCCTGGCCATTGTGCACACACCCGGCTGCTCCCCCACCCAGTTTGCAAGGGTTGAATCAAAGAGCTGGATATAGTACTGTCCGACGTCATTGTACACCCATTCATCGAAGATTGCACACAGGAAATCACCCCACTGCTTCGGCTTCACGGAGAAAGGTGCCAGAGGGAGGTTGTCACTGTCGGCCGGACAGGCCAGATGACGGCCATCCGAGTGAGGCATTAGCCTCTCCACAATCGGTGTGAACTGGATATAACGGCAATGGATATTCTTGAAAAAATGATAGAATTCAAGCGGATGGTCCCCGTTGAAATCATTGACCACGGCAAGGGCATTCCACTCCACGCCATAGCGGTTCAGGAGCTCTATTCCCTTCATTACCTTTGCAAAAGAAGGCTTGCCCTTCATATTGAGACGATATCTGTCGTGGAATCGCTCCGGGCCGTCAATGGAAACTCCGACAAGCCATTTGTTCTCACGGAAAAACCTGCACCATTCTTCATTGATCAGTGTTCCGTTGGTCTGGATGCAATTGTCTATCTGCCTGCCGCGGGCGTACTTTTTCTGGAGGCTGGCTACCTTTCTGTAAAAGGACACCGGGCGCATCAGGGCCTCACCTCCATGCCATGTGAACAGTACCTGAGGCATGGTCTGCGACTCGATATACTGACTGACATAAAGTTCCAGAAGGTCATCGCTCATCTCGAACATTCTGGAATTCATATCCTTCTTATACAAGTTGTTCTTTTCCAGATAATAGCAATATTCACAGGCAAGATTACAGCTGGGGCCAGCCGGCTTGGCCATCACATACAGCGGCCTTGAGAATGGTGATACCGTGTCCATTGTAAATAGTTGTCAATTATATCCATAATATACTTTCGCACTCTCAAACAAAATAATCATAATCAGCAAAAATAATCATAATTTTCAAGTGGTGGAAATATAAGGATACCAAATATGGGCGATAGTAGGCGAAAGTGATCATTTATTTCGCAGCTCAAATTAATAAAAAATGTTATCTTTGCAGAGATGAGAATGCTGATACTCATATTGTATATGCTTCTGTCCCTGCTTTTCGGGGGCAGGCTTGACTTTGCGGAGGAATTGCGACAATCATACTCGGATTTTTGTATATCTGAATGTCCTGAATCCGAAAGATTTACAGAGTTTACCATCAACAAGGATATCTGTCTCACTTCTGCACAAAGCAGTTCCCTTTTCGGGAATAGCAACTCCAACAACGTTTCTGTCCGAACCACCTCTTCCGGGCGTCAGTCAAATCATCGGCAGATGCACACAAGCTTCCTTTCAGGAGGCAAATTTATCAATATCATTTCTGCTCACCCGTTCCTGAACAGTATGTTTTTTATGCTGTCGGGAACCCGGACTACCGGAAGTTATCTGTTTGTAATTTGCAGATTGCGGCTATAATAGAGAGCCGACATACTCAAGAAACAATTAATCTGCAAAATAATAACAAACAACAAATATCCGCAATGACCATATTTTTATTGCTGGTCGGTCTGGGACTGATAGTCCTGGGCGCGAACTGGCTTGTGAACGGCGCTACTGGAATTGCCAGGAGGGCCGGCTTGAACGAATTTGTCATAGGTCTTACGATTGCAGGATTCGGGACTTCAACGCCCGAACTGGTCGTAAGTCTGGATGGAGCCATTCAAGGCAATTCCGACATAGCTGTCGGGAATGTGATAGGTTCCAACATATTCAACATACTGTTTATCTTGGGGTTGACGGCACTCGTTTATCCAGTTTCAATGACGGATCAGAACCGCAGGAAAGACATTCCCATTACTCTTTGCGTAAGCGCATTGATTCTTTTCCTCGGTAAAAGCCATAGTTTTTTCGGCATCGGTAAAGAAGACTCGCTGACAAGACCGGAAGCTGTAGTATGCCTCATCATTTTCGCGATATACATATTCTATACATTCAAGTCATCTGGGAAGACAATGCAGAGCGGAACAATTGACTCAGGAAGAAAACTATCCTCATCTATTTTGCTTGCAATTGCCGGACTAGCCGCACTTATTGGTGGTGGAGAACTGTTTGTCCACTCGGCAACCGACTTTGCCAGGCAAATAGGAGTAAGTGACAAATTCATAGCCGTCACCATACTTGCAGGAGGCACTTCGCTGCCGGAACTGGCAACAAGTCTCATTGCCGCCTTCAAAGGATATGACAGGCTTGCATTGGGAAACATCCTTGGGTCCAACGTCTTCAATATGCTGATAATACTTGGTGCCTCTTCGATGATAACCCCACTTTCATTTGGTTCAGTGAGCATTATCGATGCGTCTGTCATCATTTTAAGCTGCGTACTGCTTCTGCTATGGGGATATACCGGCCGCAGGCTGCATATAGACCGATGGGAGGGTGCCTTGATGTTGCTCGTTTTCGTCGCATATTACATGTATATATTCAACAAACTCTGATAAAACAATGGAAATTATATTCAATAGGGTCCATTCAAAGAAGGACCTCGCAATTTCATCAACAATACTTGCAGCCGGAATCGGACTGTATTTTGCAAATGCCGCATTGGGCATATTGATTGCTTTATGTGGAATGTTTATGCTGCTATTCTATAAAGATTCCTGCAAAAGGGCCGGAAATGAAACTCTGCTCAAAAGGAAAGTATTGGAGCTATCTGCTATACACCGTGACTCCATGATGGATTTTCTGAATGGCAAAGCTTCCGCTCCGGACATGAGCAGTAACAGCAAAGGCGCACTAATTCGTATGGAAATATATTATAACACAGATGCTTCCGTAGCGTATGCCCAGCTATATGATTATATTAATTATTGCTACGTTCCTGCAAGCGGAATAGTCGAACTTAAAGGAGAACGGGCGGAAAAATTGATTAAAATATTCAAAGAAGCAAAATGACAAGTCTTTTCCTCATACTCATCGTAACAGTAATACTGAACTGCATCTGGCTGAACAGGATTTCATCCAGAATCGGAGTGCCCACTCTATTGGCGTTCATAGTGCTCGGCATCGTGTTCGGAAATGTCGGATCCATACCCGTGTACCTTGACAACCATAGCTTTGCAAAAGAGATATGCAGCGTTGCGTTGCTCTTCATAATGTTCTATGGCGGCTTCGGAACACGTTGGGAAAGTATCAGGCCGGTTTGGCTGGAATCGGTACTGCTGGCATCTGCAGGCGTGGTCATTACAGCAGTGCTCACCGGCCTCTTCTGCCATTTTGTACTGCGATGGGGATGGGCGGAAAGTTTTCTCTTGGGAGCCGTGGTCAGTTCTACGGACGCGGCTTCCGTTTTTTCCATTCTCAGGGGTAAGAAACTGGGGCTGAAACACAATACAGCTCCACTGCTGGAAATGGAAAGCGGAAGCAACGACCCTGCATCCTATATGCTTACAGCCATAATGATTTCGGTTATCAACAATAGCGCCTCTGGATGGTCTCTTGTCTGGATGATATTCGCACAACTTGCGTTCGGGGCAGGTCTTGGCTGGTGTATAGCAAAATTAGCTTGCCTGACTCTTCATAAATTGAGTTCTTTCACGACAAATGGCTACGACACTCTTTTCGTTTTCGCAGTTGCTATTGCTTCCTATGCAGTTCCGGATGTCCTTGGCGGCAATGGCTACCTGAGCGCATACATCGTGGGAATGATGCTGGGAAATGAAGAATTCCGAGGCAAAAAGGCTATGGTGGGCTTTTTCGATGGTATCACCGGTCTGATGCAAGTGCTTATCTTCTTCGTGCTGGGACTTCTTGCCCGACCTGCCATGCTTTTCAAGGCAATAGTTCCCGCACTGGCAATATCAGTCTTTATGCTGCTTGTATCCCGGCCGGCAGCAGTCTTCGGAGTTCTCAGTCCTTTCCGCAAATATCCGATACGCCAGCAATGCCTCGTTTCATTTGTCGGTCTTCGCGGTGCCGCATCGATAGTCTTTGCCATAATGGCTATCACAGGCACCAAGATGCTTGAGAACGATCTTTTCAGCATAGTCTTCTGCATCGTACTGATTTCCATTTCCATACAAGGCACACTCATTCCTACGGTCGCAGGAAAACTCGGTATGCTGGATGCAAATGAAAACGTTTTGAAAACCTTCAATGATTATTCAGAAGCAACAGACGTACAGTTCAGCAGCATAGACATTTCTTGCGGGAGTGATTGGGATGGGAAACAGATAATGGAGCTCGGTTTGCCGCCTAACATATTGATAGCATTCATTATACGAGGAAATGAAAGGATTACCGCTTGTGGAGAAACACTCCTCAAAGCAGGTGACAATGTCATCCTTGTAACGAAAAGTTACGAAAATGCTGAGATGTTCCTGATGGAAAAGACCGTCAGGAAAGGGAGCCCTCTGGACGGAGGGAGCATCCGGAATTGTGATACCGGAGGTCTGATACTGGTGGTAATCCGGGATAACGAGGACATAATACCACGAGGAGATACCGTTCTTCAGGCTGGGGACAGGCTGGTAATTCTCAAAACTTAGTTCAATCCGACATATAGGAAATATCGAAGGCGAAAAGAAACTACCCAGAGTCATCTTCGCCGTTAAAATAACATTTGTTAGCCAATGCTTGTTGGGTTAAAAATAAACACATATTTTTTCAATTATGTAATTTATAATTAATTTAAGTTTCGCATTTAGCGAAACTTGAGTAATTATTTGTGATATTTCAGGATAATGCTTATTTTTGTATCATAGATGATACCAAAAATGAAAGATATATTCGATAGATACACTATTTACGACTTCTCAGATGAAGCCATAATCCTTGAAATCTGCGAGAAGCTTAGGAAGTTGAGACGCAGTTGCTGCATTTCGCAGACAGAGCTTGCCCGGAAAAGCGGTGTATCCATCGCATCCATCAAGAGAATAGAAACAGGAAGTGTCACAGATATTAACTTCTGCACCCTTGTCAAGATTCTACGCGCCTGTGGCAAGCTCGAGGGAGTGGCTGAATTCATCCCGGATGTTCCTGAATCTCCGTTCCTCATTGACCAAAAGACGGGAAAGGCCCGCAAGAATTGCCGTTCATCGTATAAAACCGCTACTTCATTATGATAAGCAGCCCTCTTACTGTAAATGTTATGCTTTGGGGAGCCTGGATAGGCAGGCTCTCTTGGGATGCCGATAAACAGCTGTCAGTTTTCCAGTTCGCAGAAGACTTTGTCGAAAACCCGAAGGAGAAAATAGAGAGGGTCATGAATGCTGTCGCAAAGTTCGGACAGTGGTGTGACCACTACAATGTCGATGCAGGCACAAAGAAGCTTATCCAGAATGCCCTTGACTTCATCAGGCCACGATAGACAAAAAAAGAAACCAACAACGTTTCCGTCCTAACCGCCTCTTCCGGCAAGACACAATTTTTGGCTGAGAAATATAACCTCACGAAAATATATCAGCTGAAAATAATTATGATTTCCCACAAGAAACGAATGGATATGGAGTCTGTTCGGTACGACGATATGTTGTATTATATTTGGTCCGGTTCTTCTGGGGAACGGTACGTGGATTGCGTACCAGTGGATTCGGAAGGACACATGCTATACATACAGCCTGACCGGTTGTCAACTGGGAAGCATGGCAGCCGAAATATGTCATAGCAGCCGCCTCAACTCCATATATCCCCTTCCCCATCTCGGCGACATTCAGATAAACTTCCATAATCCGCTGCTTTCCCCACAACTTTTCAATCAAAAAAGTATAATAGGCCTCAACGCCCTTCCTGAGCCAGGTTCTGGACCCGAAAGTAAAACAATTCTTGGCTACCTGCTGCGATATCGTACTACAACCACGTATTTTCTTTCCCTTGCTCTCATGCTCCCTGCGCATCTTTCTGAGTTCTTCGAAATCAAAGCCGTTATGTGCCATGAACCTCCCGTCCTCCGAAGCGATTACTGCCCTCACCATAACAGGAGCGACGGCATCAATATCCACCCATACCCTCCGATTCCGGAAACCCTCGCTGTCAACATTCTCGATGCTTCGTTTCAACATCAGCGGCGTCCAGGTAACCGGCACCACCCTGTACAACATCACCCACAAAAGGCTCAGCAACACAAACCCCAACGGCACATACAAAAATAATAACCTCAAAATCCATTTCATATCCAGTAATTACAAGCAAAAGTACGAATTCCATTGCTGGAATCTATCTGAAAACTACATCAGGGAGTTATATATCGTTTCAAACAAAGCCCGGAGCGCCTGCCTGTCCTTTATTTTTTCCTGCAGCTCCCTCAGGCGTGCGGCATTCGGCGATTCCGGAATCCATAACCGGAGATAGCCACCTTCGGCATATTTTTCAAGCAGATGCTCAAGGGTTCTCTCCCAATGGCCTTCCCGGTCAAGTTCCGGATAATGGGAAAGTCCGTACTGGATGGTTCGGCGGATGATTGTTTCCTCATCAATCTGCCTGTCGGCCTCCGCAACTATTTTGCCGTATATACTGCGCGGCTGGTGATCGCTCGATGCCCTATGGTCCTCAACAGCCTGTGCCATCACCTCAATCTGCTCAGGAGTGAACCATTGCCTAAGCTTGTAATCCTGCCTCACAATACGCCCCGACTCCAGGTGATGAGTCTTACGGTCAACCTCAAGTCCGGTATCGTGATAAGCTGCTATGGCATACACCATATCCTCATTGACATCGTAATATCGAGCAAGTTCCAGACTTTGAGAAATGACATACCTGACGTGATCGCGACGATGAGCAGCATCAAATGAATCATATCTCGGAATAATGTTCTCTTCTATATATTTCTTCATAATTCTTGCTGGTATTTCTGTTTTATGCTTATTAATGTTAATTCTGGTTTCAACATACAAATTTACAATAATTACCTATTTTTCTTATCATTATGGCATTTCATTTGATGGATAGCGCGGTTCTGGAACGATAGAACTATATTATATGAAGATTCTTATTCTTTCATGCAACACTGGAGAAGGTCATAATTCCAGTGCCAAAGCCCTTCAGAGCACTATGCTGAAAAGAGGTCTGGAATGCGATGTACAAGACACAATTGCACTTATAAGTCCTGCCGTATCGCGCAAGGTATCAGACGTTTACGTTTACTCCACAGGCAATACGCTCTTTGAAAAGGCCTACAAGATAGGGGCTGTGGTAAGCGACATCAACAGCCCTTCAATCAAGTCTCCGGTATATATGACCAATAAATTATATGCCGAGAAATTATACAGATATATTATTGATAACCAATATGATGCAGTTATCTGCGTCCATCTTTTTCCAGCAGAGGCTATTACTGCGCTCAAGAGGAACGGCCTCCTGCATCTGCCGGCAATTTTCGTGATGACGGACTACACCTGCATCCCTTTCCTCACGGAGACAGAACTGGACAGTTACGTAATTCCTCACGAAGATCTGATCGAGGAGTTCGTCGAGAAAGGCATTCCACGTGAGAAGTTAGTACCTATAGGCATCCCTGTCAACGAAGAAAAGTTCGCTGCTCGCATTCCTGCCGGTCAGGCCCGTAAGCAGATGAACGCTGAATTTGCATGGGACGACGCTGATGGCAGATGGTTTCTGCTCATGGGTGGTTCCATGGGGTTCGGAAATATGAACGGGCTGATTTCAGCCTTACAAAGTCAAATAAATGATAATGACAGGGTTATATGCATTTGTGGGCGAAACGAGGATATCCTTTCGAGCATTCGCGAGGAGTTTGCTGAAGACAGTCGTATCAAGGCTGTAGGATTCACTGACAAAGTGGCAGTTCTGATGGATGCAAGCGATGTGCTGTTTACAAAACCGGGAGGAATCACCAGTACTGAGGCCATAATCAAGAATATTCCTCTTATTCACACGGCTCCTATTCCTGGTCTTGAAGACAGAAACGCCCGTTTCTTCCACTATCATAATATGTCTTACAGTTCGCTGGACCCTAAACAGCAGGCTACCGTTGCACTGAGACTTTGTGAGGACGCGGCGTACCGCAAACGTATGCTCGATGCCCAGAACAGGAATTCCAATCACCGTACCTGCGATATAATCACCGATCTTGTGCTGAGTTATGGAAAATAAAAAACAGATTATGGGCCTCAACAGGCTCTCTTTCGCCATTTTTGTCCTTTGCGTGCTATTCCTTGTCGGGGCAGCTCTTTCCCTTGTCTTTTTCCACGACGACCATGCAGCTGTCAGCCGCGTCGCTTTTCAGATGTTCGAGGTGCTCCTGATGATTCTTGTCATCTTCCTTCCGAAAATGCTGAAATCTGTTGCAGACATCAAGGTGCCGGCAGTGATGGATTTCGGTTTCGTCTTTTTCTGCTTCGGCTCGCTGATACTTGGGGATGTTGTTGATTTTTACGGAAAGTTCGAGTGGTGGGATGCATTGCAGCACGGTATTTCAGGCATTCTTCTCGGAATACTCGGTTACGCTATTATAAACTTATTCAACACATTGGAAGGCAATAAAATACGATACACTCCGATTTTTGTTGCAGTGTGGGTAGTATGCTTTGCCCTGTCTATCGGAGCGATGTGGGAGATTGTCGAGTTTATCACCGACGGTCTTTTCGGGCTCAATTCGCAGCAGTTTCTTGAGGGCAGCGGTACCTTTGACAATGCCGCACCTCTGATGGGGCACGAGGCTCTCCGCGACACGATGGAGGACCTTATGCTTGATTTTGCAGGCTCTTTCATTGTTGCGGTTTTCGGCTATTTCGATCTGAAAAAGCAGCGGAATGTGCTTTTGTCCTTTGTGGAGAAAATGAAATAGTTCTTCAGGCTGCTCCTTCATAAACCGATAAAATATGGGAAATTATAACGATTTGAATACCAATAAGAAACATAAAGTTATATTTGTCTGCCACGGTAATATCTGCAGGTCGCCGATGGCGGAGTTTGTGTTCAGGCATTTAGTCAGGGCTGTGGGCCGGGAGGATGAGTTTGAAATCAGTTCTGCGGCAGTTTCCTATGAAGAGGAAGGCAATGGGATTTACCCTTATGCGGCTGATACCCTCAGAAGACACGAAATCCCGTTCGGGAGGCATCGGGCACACAGGATAACCATGCAGGAGTACGAAGAGGCTGACCTTGTTGTCGTGATGGACTCTTCGAACCTGCGTCTTATGAAAAGAATAACCGGGAGCTGTGCCAAGGTTCACAAATTGCTGGAGTATGTCACCCTGGAGCAAGGTGCTGCCACAAATGCCGATGCAGTCAAGGATGCTTATTTTAATATCCCGGACGTGGCAGACCCTTGGTACACAGGCAATTTCGAGCAGGCTTATTCGGATATTCTTCGCGGATGCCGTGCCCTTCTATATACATTATAATTCAACTATCGGAGAGAAAGCTTCAGCACACGGACTTCCTTGTCAGCGCCGACGAGAAGGGACGGACAGATAATGTAGTGCGGAAAAACGGACATATCTTGGCATAACTTACATATTTCCTTTCTATTTTGTACCGAACTCTTTTGTCCAGCCGTTGTAGCCTGTGCCGAGTTCTATTACCTTATATTTTGAAGCGAGGGCATTTGCCGCTTTCTTGCTCCTGTTGCCGCTGCGGCAATAAAGAGCAACCGTCTTTCCTTCCGGAATTGCAGAAGTGGCCTTCTTCACGAAATCGCTTTTCAACACGTCGATATTAATCGCGCCCTTGATATGGCCGTCCTGAAACTCCTCTGCAGTCCTTACGTCAAGGACAACAATGCTTGTGTCAGAAATCACCTCTGCAAACGCCTTTGCATCAACTGTTTTGAACTGAGCAGTCTGAGCATTGCAACCCATGAGGCCGAAAATTGAACTGAGAATACCCATAATCACTATACGTTTCATTGCTATTTTTTCACAAATTTAGCAATTTTTGTATTCGATGGAACTATTTGCAACCATTATATATGTTAAATCACAGGAGGTACTGACAAAGAGTTCATCCTCAACTTCCGGATATCCAATGTAAAAGAACTCCTCCTGACTATGACTCTTCCAGTATGGGAAATTGCACACAAATGCCGCATTGATGACACGGCATAATAAATCTTTGTTTGATGTATTACATTTATCAAAATTATTCATATATTTGTCCTGCGAAACAGAAGAAAATGGAGCAGAAAGATAAAAAGAGAGGTGGTGCCCGCTCCGGGGCGGGACGTCCGAAAGGAGACAGCCGGATGATATCGTTCCGTGCCCCCGGGAGGCTGGCAGATGAACTCGACCGCATGGAAAACCGTACGGAATTCATCAGGAAGACTCTCAGCGGAGCTTTGTTCAACAAGCCCCTTACTCTCCCCTACTTTGACATAAGGGTGGTGGCTGGTTTCCCAGTTCCGCTGGACAATGACGAGAGGTCCCAGGATATTGACATAATTTCCATGTTGTGCCCGCACCCTGAAGCATCATACCTGATAAGAGTCAGCGGAGACTCAATGAAGGATGCCGGAGTATTTAGCGGGGATATTGTCATTGTGGATAAAAGCAACCGCAACCCCTCCCCAAGGGATGTGGCAATGTGTGAACTCAACGGAGAATATACACTCAAGCGTTTCGTAAAGGAAGACGGGCAGGGATGGCTTGTACCTGCGAACCCGGATTATCCGCGGATCAAGATTACTCCGGAAGATGAATTCAGTATATGGGGAACTGTGACCTATATCATCCACCGGCCAAGAGAATGATATGACAAAACATAAACACTAAACAATATTTCTATGAGAAAATTTATTATTACAATTATGGCAGCCCTTGCCATAATTTCATGTTCAGACAAGACAGTTGGTCTTCAGGTCGAAACAAAACAGGGCGTATTGGAAGGATTCGACCAGAACGGAGTCAAGACATTCCTCGGGATTCCATTTGCAAAGGCACCTGTGGGTGAACTTCGCTGGCAGGCACCTCAAGAGCCTGAAAAATGGATTGGCGTCCGCCCTGCAAAAGAATTCGGCAACGATCCGATGCAGCCTAATATGTTCGGAGACATGGCATTCCGCGGCCCCGGACGCAGCGAAGACTGCCTCTATCTTAATGTATGGACAGCAGCCAATTCTGTCAAAGACGGACTTCCTGTACTCATCTATTTCAACGGTGGCGGCCTTATGGCAGGTTCAGGTTCCGAGCCACGATATGACGGAACTGCAATTGCAAGAGAAGGTGTCATCAGTGTGACCGCAAACTACCGTGAAGGCATTTTCGGATTTTTCTCACATCCCGAGCTCACAGCAGAATCACCTTACGGAGGAAGCGGCAATTACGGATTCCTCGACCAGGTGGCAGCAATCAACTGGGTTAGGGAGAACATTTCTGCATTCGGAGGTGACCCTGAAAGAATCACCATCGTCGGCGAGTCGGCAGGTTCATTCTCTGTGAGCGTACTCATGGTATCACCTCTGTCAAAAGACAAGATTGCAGGTGCCATGCTTTCATCCGGAGCTGAAGTTATTCCTTATGCAGCTGATACTCAGGCAGCTGCTGAAGCAGCAGGAAAAGCGCGCCTTGAAAGCAAGGGCATTATGAGCATAGCTGATGCAAGGGCAATCGATGCCGACCAGCTTCAGGCAATGCTTCCTCCGACCGGAATGTCAAGCGTCGTTCTTGACGGATATTTCATGACGGAGACACCTGATGCAGTGTTCGCCAAAGGAGAGCAGGCAAACGTACCTCTGCTTGCCGGATGGAACTCACTCGAGGGCACACCTTTCCAGGCACTTGCTGGCCAGGCTCCTACTCTTGAGAACTACAAGAAGGCTATGACTGCAACATTCGGAGACAAGGTTGACGAAATCTTCCAGGCTTACGGTATAGTATCAGACCTCGATGTGGTAAGCCAGAAAGGAATCGACCTGGCATCCGATCTTTTCGCAGGTTTCTGCACATGGAAAGTCTGTGATTATCACGCAAAGACATCAGGTCAGCCTGTTTACCGTTATAAATACAATCATCCACGTCCACAGGTGTCAGCAAAGATGGGAGAGAAAGTTGCTGCCCTTGCAGGTGGTGTACGCGAAAAGAGTGAAGAAGAAAAAGCAGCTGAAAAGAAAGGACGTCCTCAATTCCAGATCAGCGGCGCTGTACACTCTGCAGATATCGAGTATGCGATGGGCAACCTCTCTACAAACGAGTACTACGAATGGCAGCCCGAGGACTACGCTATCTCAAAAGTGTTCCTTTCATTCTATGCCAATTTCTGCAAGAGGGGCAATCCTAATGGAGAGGGTCTTCCAACCTGGACACCTATCAACGGCAAACTCGATGCGGCTCCTGTCATGCAGATCGATGTTGTAAGTGCTGAGGTTGCAGATCCTGCCAAAGAGAACGCCTACAGGACACTTGACAACTTCTACCATAGCAGATAATCTGCTTAAGATTCAATCGAAAGAGGCTGACCAAAAAGTCAGCCTCTTTATTTAATATCCTCACTGAAGATGCCTCCCTGGGTGATTTTCCTGTAATCCCTTTTCCTTTGGTGATATAAAGTAACTGGAATTCATTCAGGACCCATAATTCAAGCTTAACATCTCCGAATATACCTTTTTTCAACATATTCTGCTATCTTTGCCGCCTGATTTTGAAAAACGCGAGATATATCATGAATAGTATCTTTATCGTATTGCCCATCCTGACGGTTCTGATGTTCGATCTCGGACTGACTCTTCAGGGAAAGGATTTTCTGCTCGTACTCAAAAGGGGCAAATCCGTGATTGCAGGAATGTTGGGACAGCTGGTCCTGCTGCCACTCATAGCCTGGGGCGTTGCAACCATATTGAACCTGAGTCCGCTGATGACCATCGGCCTTGTACTCATAGCATGTTGTCCGGGTGGAAGTTCCAGCAACGTTTTCTCCAAACTTGCCAAAGGTGACGTGGCCCTCTCGGTATCACTGACCGCTGTCAGCAGCATCATTACCCTGTTCACCATTCCTCTGATCATGCAAGTGACAACAGCCCATACGGGCGAAGCCATCGGAATACATCTTCCTGTCAAAAATCTCCTGATGCAGAACATTGTCACAATGCTTCTACCCATCATCCTTGGCATATTTATCAGGCAGCGCTGGCAGAATGCGGCTGACAAGATTGACCGTGTGCTTTCAAAGCTTGCCTTCCCTGCCCTGATGTTCCTGGCAGCAGTTTTTTTCATTCAGCACAGGGCTACCATTGCCGAAAACTTTTCGACTCTTGGAATTGCGGCCACAATGCTTCTGTTATCTGCCATAGCACTTGCTCTCGGGCTCTGCTACATTTTCAGGCTCAAGACTCAGGAAAGGCGCACCATTGTCATCGAAGTCGGCATGCAGAACGCGGCCCAGGCCATTGCCATAGCAAGCAGTCCGTTTGTTTTCAATGACGGTCGCATAGCAATCCCTGCGATTATCTATGCCCTGATGATGAATATCATACTTCTCATCTATGTAGGAATCGTCAGCAAAGGAAAAGTCATGTAAAGAAAATATTAACCTATGAAACACAAAGCAATAGCAGCCGTCGTTTTCTCTCTGGCATCATGCCTTTGCACCTATGCCCAGGACAAGCAAAGCGGTGAAGTGGAGATTGGTGCCGGATATGGCCATACAGCGCCTTATCAGGCAAGCATGAAACTGAATATCGAGGGAAAGAAACTGAATTTTTCACCTTTCATCGGAATAAAAGGCATCACCCCATATTCATCAAAACACATCGGGGATGAATCATATACATTCACAGGCATCGGCCCGCTTTCGGAAAACGCTGGAAATCAGTATTTTTCCGACAAAGAGACCGAATCAGCGGGAATTATATCCGAATATGGTTTCAAACTGGATTACAGTCCCTCAAAAGGCCATATTCTATTTCTGGATTTTGAAGGAGAAAACGTCAGTCAGAATGAAACAGGTACTTTCAATGAAAGACTGCTGACAGCCGGCAGCCAAACTACAAGCAACAAATGGAGAATCAACTCCCCTGTGCTGTTGGAAAATGCCTTGTCAGCAGGAGCCGGCTACAGATTCTCATACAGCACCGATGGCAGCCTTGAACTCAAATACCATTTCAAGAATGAAAACGAAGCAGAAGAAAAACAGCTGGAAGCCATTGAACTACAAGGATTTGAAGATTTCTCAAAAAGCCTTTTGAAGGCTGATGCAAAGATTTTCCACCACAATCTGCACCTTGTCCTGAACCATCATTTCTCCAAAGCTGACCTTAACGTTGCCGCCCGATACGAAAACAGGCTCATCAGGAGCAACGATCTGCAATGGCTGGATGATAAGCTTACCCTTGAAGACCATTTCCGTCACCAGTATTGGACAGGAGCTGTGAAAGCTTCAGTCAATTATCTGCCCGTCAAAAGCTTGCGACTATTTGCAGAATTGGAATATGCCTATACCAGAATGCAGGGCAGAAGTCTTAATGACTTCCTGCCCAAAGTGGTAATCGAATGGCAGCCGTGGAGCGCAGGACTTCTTTCACTGCGTTACGACAGACTTCTCGTCAGACCGGGCTTCAAATACCTCAATCCGGCAGAAATCAGGGAACCTTTCGCCCTGCGTCAAGGCAATGAGAACCTCACGGGCATTCATATCAACAAGGCTTCCTTTGATTTCGACTGCAAACTTCCGTTAGTGGCGCTCCATCTCAACTGCGGCTACATCTATTCAGACGACGGTTTCAACGGAATATGGATGGAAAGAGGCAACCTCAGGATATATCAGTGGGGCAACGAGGGCATCAGACATGCCTTGAACATCAGCCCGTCAGTCAGAATAAAGGCAGCTGATAAAACTGAAATAAACGCCCGCGCTACATTTCTTTGGGACATCCGCATTGCAGATGCAATCAACATGTCGAACAGCAACTGGGGATATGCCACTCATCTGGACCTGAAGCAAGGACTTCCTGCAAAATTCGCGATAACAGTATTCGGAGACTACAGTTTCGGCAACACTCAGGACCTGTACAGACGTGCCGGCACAGCCTACACCTTCGGAGCAAGCCTTGAACGCAGTTTCGGAAGACACCTGCATGCAGCCCTCGAAGGAGGCTACCACCGCTATGCGGACGATATCATCACACAAGGAGCCTACACAGGCTTGTCTTATCTCCGCCCGGAGCACCGCTACCATGCAGGCATCGCTGTCCGATATAAATGGTAAGTAACTGACTGAAAGCCTGTAGAAGCGAAATCCTGACTAAGCGGCCGGAATATCTATTCGTGATGGGCACGATATTTTACAAGATGGCGGGAAAGCGGTTTCAGCTCCGGAGTCTGTCTGATGCGCTGAACAACGAATGAAGCCACCTGGAGGGCACCGGCATATACCGTATGAGTATTGTCGTTGCGTCCCTCAGGATAACATTCACATTCTCCCGGAGCGAGCTGCATGAAAAATGGCTTTGAAGCCTCATCTCCAAGAGACTTGAGCCAATCGCGGGTATCCGAATAGATATCAAGAAGTACGACACCTTTTTCTTTTGCAACAGCCTCCATTGCCGGAACATAGTCCGTATGGCAGTTCTCGTCAAGAACACCACCTTTGAACCAGCGGCGGCTCACAGGGGTAAGCAACACTGGTGTAGCGCCTTTGGAACGGACTTCATCAATGAAACGACGCAGGTTGTCGCTATAGGCACCATAGGCCGGAGCATAGCGCAACGTATCATCCTGCTTGGAGTCATTATGTCCGAACTGCAGGAAAACATAATCTCCCTCATTAAGTTCGGCCATCATCCTGTCCCAATGTCCGAGGGTACGGAAGCTCTTGGTACTGCGGCCATTACGTGCATGATTCCTCACATTTATCTCATCATCGAAGAAATTCGGGAATACCATTCCCCATCCCCTC
>CAMCIE010000002.1 GCA_945874815.1 uncultured Bacteroidales bacterium | reverse complement strand
CAGCCACTGCAGCCGGGGCATTATTTTTTTATTAAATATATGACAATATGAAAGTTTTGCTTGTAAATGGTAGCCCTCACCAGAAGGGATGCACTTTCACTGCCTTAAGTGAAGTGGAAAAGGAGTTGAATGCAGCAGGTGTTGATACAGAAATTTTCTGGATTGGAGCAAAACCAATATCAGGATGTCTGGGTTGTGGCCAGTGCCTGAAAAACGATTCAAAGTGCTTCATGAATGACTGCGTGAATGAGTTTCTTGACAAAGCTGCTGAAGCTGACGGTTTTGTTTTCGGCAGCCCCGTACATTATGCAGCCATTTCCGGTGCCCTTTCATCATTTATGGACAGGGCATTTTATGGTAAAGGGCATCTTTTCAGATGCAAACCGGCTGCCGGAATTGTTTGCTGCCGTCGTGCCGGAGCCACTGCGGCATTTGACGAATTGAATAAATATTTCACCATTTCTTCCATGCCGGTAGTATCCTCCAAATATTGGAACATGGTACATGGCACCACCCCTCAGGAGGCACGCAAGGACGAAGAGGGCATGCAGGTCATGCGCGAGCTTGGACGCAATATGGCATGGCTGCTCAAATGTATCCAGGCAGGAAAGGAGGCAGGAATCTCCGAGCCTGAAAGGGAAACTCCAGTCAAAACCAATTTCATCAGATAGATTATGACAGATAAAGAGATGCCGATACTGCTTTTGACCGGTTATCTGGGCAGTGGCAAGACTACACTTGTCAACCATATCCTTACCAATGGTAAAGGAATCCGTTTCGCCGTGATTGTCAATGATATAGGAGAAGTAAACATCGATGCTGACCTTATTCAGAAAGGTGGCGTTGTGGACCAGAAGGATGACAGTCTGGTGGCTCTTCAGAACGGATGTATATGTTGTACTCTGAAAACGGATCTGATTCAGCAAATCGAGGACCTGATGGAAACTGGCAAATTCGACTATATCGTTATTGAAGCCAGCGGAATATGTGAGCCTGAGCCGATTGCACAGACCATAAGCAGCATACCATACCTGGGACCGCAGTTCATCGTACATGGCATTCCGCAGCTGGACTGCATCACCACGGTAGTCGATGCCCTTCGAATGAGGGATGAGTTTGACTGCGGTGATACACTCAAGTTGGACAGTATCGATGAAGAGGATATCGAAAACCTTGTAATTCAGCAAATTGAATTCTGTGACATTGTCCTTTTGAACAAGGTTTCTGAAGTGAGCGCACAGGAGTTGGAGAGAGTGAAGAAGATTGTGAGGGAGCTGAATCCGGGAGCTGAAATCATTGAATGTGACTATACCGACATTGACATCAGTCTGTTGCTGGATACCGGAAAATTCAATTACAGGATGACCGAGGGCAATGCCGGCTGGATCCGGGCAATGGAGAGCGATGCCCCCCTGCCACAGGAGCATGACCACGTAGATGAGGAGCATGAGCATCACCACCATCATCACCATGAAGGAGGAGAGGTGGAGGAATACGGCATAGGCACGTTTGTGTATTATCGGCGTAAAGCTTTGGATATGAATAAGTTCGACTGGTTTGTGGCGAAAAGATTGCCAAAATCCGTTATCAGGGTCAAGGGACTTTGCTGGTTCGACACTGAGCCAGACATGTCCTTCCTGTTTGAGCAGGCCGGACGCCAGATACAGCTCAAACAGGCAGGAATGTGGTATGCTTCCGCACCGGAGGAAGAACTTCGCAACATGTCTGTTGCCGATCCGTCAATACTCAAGGACTGGGATCCGGTTTATGGCGACAGAATGCAGAAACTTGTTTTCATCGGAAGGAATATGGACAAGGAACAGATTGCACGTGACCTCGACTCCTGCCTTGTCGATTAGTTTTAGAAGTAAAGACTTCAGTATTAATTTCTATCTCCCGCGTTATCCTGCGTTTGCAGATAATGCGGGAGATTTGTTTATTGACCCAGCAAAAAATAAAGAACTGATTGAGTACTTTTGAGGACTTGTCCGTTAATAGATAATAGATCTCTCGACTCGCCCCGCTCGCTCGAGATGACAGGAGAGACTCTGCTCGCTCGGGATGACAGGAGAGACTCCGCTCGCTCGGGATGACCGTTGTCATGTCGAGCGAAGGTCCGCAGGACCGGAGTCGAGACATCTTTACAGGGGAAGTTCGACTCCGGACGGCAGATTTTTGATTGTGATTATTCGAAAAGAAAGTATCTTTGTTCAGATTATACTATTCGGGTAAAACAGAATCTTTATGATTATTTTGCAAAAACCAATATCCAGGGAACAACTTGCCGAATTGGCGGAGAATTTCTATGGAGATATGATAAAGGGGGTTGTCGATATAGACAGAGGAAAACTGGCACTTGATGCAGAACTGCATTCCGATCTTGAAAGACTGTTACTTGAAGACGGTTCTGAACAAGAGTTCCTATGGGGAATCAATCTTTATCCTGAAGTGGATGATGAGGATTTTCTTGAATTTGATTCTCTGATCAACATACGTCCGAGACAGAACAACAGAAGCAGATACGTCGAGGATGCAGCAATCCGTGAGGCCATTAAAAATTTAGTTGAGTCTTTGATACAATGATAGCAGAAAACAAACTTGATGCTGAAAGATGGGCGTCAATCAGCCTGATGGAGCAGATGGCCAACATCGGCAGTGAGGTCGGAAGGACTTGCAAATGGCTGAAGAAAGACAAAACTGACATGGCGGAAAAAGCATTCTCCCGTTCCCTGGACATCATTGACCTGACCATTAAATATGGAAGACTCAATCAGCCGGGAAGAGGAGAATTACTAAAAGAACTTTGTCGTCTGCGTGAATGTTTCTGCGAGGCATACATCAACCACGACATTCACACTTTGGAACTGTTGGACAAGGACTTGGGACATTATGCCACTGCTATTCGCCGGAATATTGCGTAATAGATCTCTCGACTCGCTCCGCTCGCTCGAGATGACATTGAGGGGCTCCGCTCGCTCGGGATGACCGTTGTCATGTCGAGCGAAGCCCGAAGGGCGAAGTCGAGACATCTATAAAACAGCAACGAAACTAAAAACCAAAAATAAATGAAAACCACCATCCTGCGCCACCTGACGGCGACAACCGTACTGATTAGTATTCTTCTGGCCGGACAAAACCTGGTTTCAGCCCAAAGCATTTCAAAATGCTGGAATCCCGACAGGGGAACCCATTATGTTAATCCCGTTATCAATGCGGACTATTCCGACCCCGATGTCTGCCGTGTGGGAGATGACTATTATATGACCTCATCCTCATTCTGCTCATTCCCGGGACTGCAGATTCTGCACTCCACCGATCTGGTGAACTGGGAGATTGTCGGATCTGCACTAAGGGATTACCCCGGCACTCTCTGGTCGGATGAAAGGCCATGGGAGGCACTTGGGCACGGAGTGAGGGAAGGCGCTCCTGAAGTTCCGGGTGCTTTGGAGTGGAAGAGCGTCCCTCAACACGGCAATGGTGTCTGGGCACCTTCCATCAGATATCACGATGGTGAGTTCTATATCTATTGCGGTGACCCTGACAGGGGAATTTTCATGGTAAAGACATCTGACCCTGCGGGAGTGTGGGAGGAGCCGGTATGGGTTCTGAAGGCCAGGGGTTTCATAGACCCGTGCCCGCTTTGGGACGAGGACGGAAAGGCCTATCTTTCATTTGGTTGCGCAGGAAGCCGGGCAGGCCACAAGAGCGTGATGTTCGTGGCTCCCATGTCGCAGGACGGAGCATCCCTGCTTGCTCCCGGAAGGATTGTCTATGACGGACACCGCACCCAGCCGACCATTGAGGGAACGAAGTTCTATAAGTTCAAAGGACATTATTACATATTCTCTCCAGCCGGCGGTGTGCCTACCGGATGGCAGGTTGTCCTTAGGGCGGAGAGTCCTTATGGCCCTTATACAGAGAGAGTTGTGATGGCTCAAGGAGATTCTCCGGTGAACGGGCCTCATCAGGGAGCATGGGTTGATACACCTTCCGGGGAGCATTGGTTCCTGCACTTCCAGGACAAGGATGCCTACGGACGCGTCGTGCATCTTCAGCCTATGAGCTGGACTGACGAGGACTGGCCTGTAATCGGCCTTGACAAGGATGGTGACGGAGTTGGCGAGCCTGTGATGAAATACCGCAAGCCTGATTTGAAGAGCAGCGGAGTGTTCCAGCCGGCTGAGAGCGATGATTTCTGCTCTGTTGACCTTGGACTGCAGTGGCAATGGCAGGGTGTGCCTTCACCGTATTGGTATTTCGTGGGGCCAGGCGCAGCGGATGAAGATGAACAGACGGCGGCCCCTGAGGGACATTCCGGAGCAGATGCCTGTGGCGGCAGGCCGAAAGGCGCTCTGAAACTGTATTCGGTTGAGCAGTCTCCGACTTGGAGGAACCTTTCCGATTCTCCAAACCTCCTGCTGCAGAAATTCCCCTCCGACAAATTCAACGTCACGGCAAAGCTTTGTTTCGTGCCAAATCCGCAGATTTCGCAAAGGGGCGAGAATGCCGGACTCGTCCTCTTCGGGCTGGACTATTTTGCATTGAAACTTGTTGATACACAGGATGGTATAATGCTTCAGGCAGTCGAGTGCAAAAATGCGCTTAAGGGAAGTGCCGAGAATATTCTGGCAAGCATTCCTCTCAGGAGCGAGCCTCTGCCTCTTCCTTATTCGGACAGATATATGTCAACGACAGTGCCGGCAGTTGCACCTCTTGCATATTGCAAATGCGACGTGTGGGTGAAGATGAGCGTCGAGCCGGAAAGCAGGCCGGGCAATGTGCCGGATGCGGTCTGCCGCTTTGAGTACAGCCTCGACGGTAAGAAATGGACTCCGCTTCCTGACAAAGCCTACAGATTCACTGCCAGCCCCGGCAAATGGATAGGCGCCAAGTTCGGCTTCTTCTGCAACCGCCACACCTCCAAGAACGACGGCGGCTGGCTCCGCATCGACCACGTCAATGTCCGGTAAACCCTTCCCCGTCCTGCTTCGGCCTTGATTGTACGTCGTCCCAACCACGTCATCCCAGGTATACTAGGCATCACAGGTCAATATCCCCTCGATTTGTCCGGGGAATGGGCTATTTTCCGGACAAAATCGCATATTTTCACGTTTTGTCCGGAAAAAGGCCGATATTCCGGACGAGATGACAATGAAAGTCTCAAGCAGAATTCTCAAGCTCGAAATAATCCTGAAATAACCCTAACATGTCAAGTTATGAACGGCGGATGCGAGCTGGGCGAGGGCTTTGAGAAGGAGTGGCCGCGGGCATGCGACGTTCATTCTCATGTAGCCTGCGGCTTCTTTTCCGAACATTTCTCCGTCGTTCAGTGCAAGGGAGGCTTTGTCTGTGAACAGACTTACGAGTTGGTCGTGGCCCAGTCCAAGAGCTCTGCAGTCAAGCCACACAAGGAAAGATGCCTGAGGACGGAGCGGCAGGATTTGCGGGATGTTTTCAGCACAGAATTTTTCAACCGCGAGAATATTGCCTTCGATATAGCTGAGCATTTGCTTGCGCCAGTCATCTCCTTGCTTTTAGGCCGCTATGGTCGCAATCGGAGCAAAAATGTCGGGTGAGCTGAATTCATTGGCTTTGAGGTAGCTGAAGAAGCGGTTGCGGAGCGTTTCATCGGGCACCACCGCATAAGAGCTCACGATACCGGCAATGTTGAAGGTTTTCGAAGGTGCCTGGAAGGTGATGCTGCAGGCTGCGGCTTCCGGGCAGGTGGAGGCAAACGGAATGTGCTTGTTGCCGAAGAGTGCCATGTCGCAGTGGATTTCATCCGAGATGACGGTTATTCCCTTACTATGGCAGATACGGGCAAGTTTTATCAAACTTTCCCTGTCCCAGACTATGCCTGCGGGATTGTGCGGATTGGAAAGGATAAGCATCTTGCATTTGGGGTCTGAGATGCTTTCCAGGTGATCAAAATCCATTGAGTAGGATCCGTCTGCATTATGTATCAGCGGATTGTAAACGATTTGTCTTCCATTTTCCTGCGGCACGATGCGGAACGGGTGATAAACCGGAGGCTGGATGATAACTTTTTCATCTTTTTCCAGCAAGGCATTGATTGCCATGCCGATTCCTTTGACTATACCGGGAATGAAGGCGAACATTTCAGGAGAGGTCTTCCACTGATGATGGGTGTAAATCCAGTCCTGCACTGTTGGCCAGAGCTCAGCCGGCTCCACCGTGTAGCCGAACACTGGATGCTCCAGGCGCTTTCTCATTGCATCTATGATGAAATCCGGGGTTTCGAAATCCATGTCTGCCACCCAGAGAGGTATCAGCTCTGATTTTCCAAATACCCGTTTCAATGCATCAACCTTCACGGCTCCCGTGGTCCTTCTGTCCACAATATGGTCAAAATCATATATCTTCATTTTGCTGTCAATTATTCCAGTTGTTTCTTTTCCAAAATTATCTGAGGGCAAGGCATGGGATTATGAGGATTCCGATTACTCCTGCGGCAATAAGTGCCAGCCCGAAGACTGTCTTCAATGTTTGTTTCATACTATCAAAGATTTCATATTCGGTTTTATAGTATCAAAATTTCAGCGTTGCAAATGTAATGAACAATTATTCAAAATAACAAATGTTATTGATGCTAAATATAGGAGGAGGAAGATTTCTCCATTCGCTTCGCTCAGTCGAAATGACGACAGCCACTGACTGCTATATGCACGTCAGTGGCTGCTTTGTATGCCAGGACATCAGACAGACTTTTGGTCTGCCTGTTGTCAGGACTTATTCTTTTGGCAGGAAGCCTTTCTCGATGAGGAGCTCGGCGATCTGTACGGCATTGGTTGCGGCTCCTTTACGAAGGTTGTCGGCAACGCACCAGAAGTTAAGGCCGAACTTGACTGAAGGGTCGCGGCGGATACGTCCTACGAATACTTCGTTCTTGCCCCATGCGAAAAGAGGCATAGGATAGACGTTGTTTGCAGGGTCGTCCTGAACGATTACGCCCGTGGTCTCTGCCATGAGCTTGCGGACATCATCAAGGGTGAAATCTTTCTCGAATTCGAGGTTAACTGACTCAGAGTGACCGCCCTGAACTGGTACACGGACAGTTGTAGGGGATACTCCGATGGTGTCATCACGAAGAATCTTGTGGGTCTCGTTGACCATTTTCATTTCCTCCTTGGTGTAACCGGTCTCAAGGAATGAGTCGATATGAGGAAGGATGTTCTGGTCTATAGGATATGGATAAACTGCCGGATATTCGCCCCATTTTCCGCCTGCTCTTTCGGCTTTCATCTGGTCAACGGCCTTGTAGCCGGTGCCTGTAACTGACTGATAGGTAGAGACTACGATACGTTTAATCTTGTATGCCTGGTGGAGGGCTGCAAGAGGGAGGAGCATCTGGATTGTTGAGCAGTTTGGGTTGGCTATAATGTAGTCGGACTCTTCGAGTACGTTTCCGTTGATTTCTGGTACCACGAGTTTCTTGGTCGGGTCCATTCTCCACTGTGAGGAGTTGTCAACAACGCGGCATCCTACTGCTGCAAATTTTGGTGCGAGTTCTGCTGAGGTGCTTCCGCCTGCTGAGAAGAGGGCAAGGTCGGGGCGTTTTGCGATGGCCTCGTCTGCGCTCATTACTGTCCACTCCTTGCCCTGGAATGTAATCTTGCGTCCTACGGACTTTGCTGATGCTACCGGATAGAGCTCGGTTACCGGGAAGTTCCTTTCTGCGAGGACTTCCAACATTCTGGTGCCTACCAGGCCGGTGGCACCTACTACTGCGACTTTCATATCTTCTATGTTTTTACTTTGTTGTTGTTTCTGTTAACTCATTTCTTTGGTGATGGGGGTACAGGATATGAAAGTCCTTTTACCCCCAGTCGGCTGGGGCCGACAGCCCCGGTGGGGCATGCCGCGAAAGGGGTTTCGCGGGTGCCATCGCTGCTTCGACTTCTGAGAAGTCTCGCTGACGCGAGTGGCACGGCGCTGATGCGCCTTGTTGCTATACTATTTTGCTTCTGTTTCTGTTAACTCATTTCTTTGGTGATGGGGGTGCAGGATATGAAAGTCCTTTTACCCCCAGTCGGCTTCGGCCGACAGCCCCGGTGGGGCATGCCGCGAAAGGGATTTCGCGGGTGCCATCGCTGCTTCGACTTCTGAGAAGTCTCGCTGACGCGAGTGGCACGGCGCTGATGCGGAAAGTTAGAGCAAGATGTCGTTGAGGACTCCGGAGGCGGTCTGACGGGCTCCTGCACCGGCACCCTGGATGACCAGAGGCGACGGATAGAAATCAGTCTTTATGATGGCCGCATTGTCGGTACCGCAAAGATTGAAAAGAGGATGCGACGCGTCAACATTCTCCAGACCAATCTTGGCCTTGTATCCGAATACCGAAGAATCATCCTTCACAAGCGAAGCAATGAACCTCTGTCTCAGGCCTTTATCTGCTGCCTGACGGTAACGCTCAGCAAAGAAAGCCTCATTATCCTGAAGCATCTTGTAGAACTCAGGAACCTTTCCCTCAAAGAACTCCGGACCAAGGATAGGAGAAATCTCCACATCCTTTTCATCGATTCCGACACCAGCCTCACGAGAAAGAATCAGAAGCTTGCGAAGCACATCCCTTCCGCTCAAATCCAGACGCGGATCCGGCTCGGTATAACCTGCATCCTGTGCCCTCTTGACAACCTCGGCGAAGGTTCCGCCCTCACCGCCTCGGTAATTGCTGAAGATGTAGTTCAGGGTGCCGGAAAGCACAGCCTCGATTCTGAGAATCTCGTCACCGCTGTTCACGCTCCTTGAAATCGACTCCAGGATAGGCAGGGCTGCTCCGACAGTCGTTTCATAACGAAGCATCGCTCCATTCTCAAGAGCCGTTGACTTGATGGCAGAATACTGCTTGTACGGAGCCGAGAAAGTAATCTTGTTGCAAGCCACAACCGAATATCCCTTACGGAACAGATTCATATATTTGTATGCGATGTCGGACGAAGCCGTACAATCGACAAAGATGGAATTTTCAAGAGTAAGGTTTGCAAGAGCCTCGAAATAAGCCTCATCGGCAGCACTTTCACCCTCTGCCAGCCTTGCAGCCGCTTCAGCAGGATTGATTCCGCCCTTGTCCAGGACGAACTTGCGGCTGTTTGAAAGGCCGCAGATATGCAGCCTCTTACCAGTGCGGGCGACAATCTTGTCACCATTCTTTGCTATGATGTCCACGAGCGCCTTGCCCACAACTCCGAAGCCTGCGATGAACAGGTTGATGTCCTTCACTGCGCTCTTGTCAAAGAACTCGTTGTGAATGTGCAGGATGGCTGCATCCGTATCCTTCGAAGAAATGATGACGGACACGTTTCTTTCAGATGAACCCTGGGCTGTGGCCCTGACAGGAATGCTGTGCCTGCCAAGTGCAGCCAGAAGCCTTCCGGTAGTTCCGCTCTGGTTCAGGAAGTCGTCTCCGACAAGGCAGACAATCGAATATCCTTTCTCCACTTTCAGCGGATTGAGCTTGCCGAGAGAAATCTCATAAGCAAAGCATTTGTCTGCCGCTTCCTTGGCCTTGTCTGCATCCTTTTCAGACACGGCGATGCACATGGTGTGTACCGAAGAAGCCTGAGTAATGAGGATGATATTCATGTCGTTCTGGCTCAGAGTCTCGAACAGACGGCTTGAGAATCCCGGTATTCCGACCATGCCGCTTCCTTCGAGAGACAGGAGGGCGATGTCGTCAGAGTTGGATATTCCGATGAGCTTTTCCTTGCTTCGAGGAGGGTTTTTCTCAATGAGAGTACCGAAAGCCTCAGGGTCGAAAGTGTTCTTAACATAGATTGGAATACCCTCTGCCACAACAGGTTGTATAGTTGGAGGATATATGACTTTTGCTCCGAAATGTGAAAGTTCCAGTGCTGCACGGTAGGAGATATGGCTGATCGAACGGGCAGTCGGAACAATCTTCGGATTGGTGGTCATCATGCCAGGAACGTCGCTCCATATTTCAAGGATACGAGCCTTGCAGCCGACTGCGAAAAGAGAAGCGGAGTAGTCAGAACCGCCGCGGCCAAGGGTAGTCGTACGGCCCTGCTTGTCTGAGGCGATGAATCCCGGCATCACGAAAAGCTGGGTGATCGGATTGTCCTCAATCATGTCGTTCACCCTTGAATAGGTCTTCTGGATGTCAACGACATTCTTTCCACCCTGCTGATATGTCCTGATAATGTTTCTTGAATCTATCCATTTGGTGGCAATGCCTATGGATGATAGCTTTGTAGCAAGAATCTTGGTTGAACAGAGCTCACCGAAACTCTGGATTGCGTCCAGACTTGCAGGGGAAAGTTCTCCGAGAAGGAAGACTCCCTGGGCAATGCTGCGGAGCGAATCGAAAAGCGCGTCGCAGACTTCGGTTGACTCCTCATGCTTTTCAATCGGAAGAAGTTCGCGGATGATGGCATGATGCCTGTCCTGAAGACTGTCAATCAGGGTCTTGTATTCCTCATTCCTCTGCGATGCGAGATTTCCGATGCGGATGAGAGTGTCGGTACATCCGCCGATTGCTGATACGACCAGAATTGTTCTGTCTCTGTCAACGGCTTTGGAAACGATGTCCACTACCTGAGCCATTGCATTCGAGTTGGCGACCGAGGTGCCGCCGAATTTCAGTACTTGCATATTGTGTCTGTTATTTTTGTTCGTTTGGTCAGTTATCAGATTTCTCCACGCACTTCGTTTGGTCGAAATGACAAGAAGAATCCAAACTGGTTAGAATAGGGAGAATTATATCGGTAAGCTGTTCATATTCAAGGAGAAAGCCGTCATGTCCGAACTTTGACGTAATCTCGTGATATTCAGCCCCGGGGATCATGGAAGCAATGAGTTTCTGCTCCACCGTAGGGAAAAGTCCGTCACTGTCGATGCCTATGACAATGCTTCTTGCCTTAATGCTTCCAAGCGCCGCTTCAAGTCCTCCGCGACCCCTGCCGAGGTTGTTGCTGTCCACTGACAGTGAAAGGTAGTAATATGAATAAGCATCGAACCTGTCGGCCAGTTTCTTTCCCTGATATCTCTGGTATGAGCCTGCCCTGTCGGCAAAAAGGCAGTCAACATCCGCCTCTGCCTGAGTGTTGTTGTATCCGTCGTAACTCCTGTATGAGATAAGGGCAATGCTTCTTGCACATTCAAGACCTTTGCGCCCTCCTTCAAGACTCTTGCACTCGCGGAAGGTCTGGTCTGCTTCAAGGGCCATTCTCTGAGATTCCTCCGAAGCTGTCAGCCAAGGACTTACCCTTGCATTGCAAGCGATGAAAACAGCGTTGCGTATCATGTCCGGCTCCATCACCGCCCATTCAAGTGCCTGGAAACCGCCGATTGAGCCTCCAATCATAAGGTCAATATGGTCAATCCCAAGATGCTTGCAAAGAAGAAGGTCCGCTTTGATTATATCCCTGACAGTAGCTTTCGGAAAATCGAAATAATATGGTCTTCCCTTTGAAGGATTGATACTCGCCGGGCCGGATGAGCCATAGGCTGAGCCAATCATGTTGGCACAGATTACGAAATACTTCTGAGTATCGAAAAGCTTACCATCTCCCACCAACTGAGGCCACCATTC
This sequence comes from uncultured Bacteroidales bacterium, assembly GCA_945874815.1. Lineage (GTDB taxonomy): Bacteria > Bacteroidota > Bacteroidia > Bacteroidales > UBA932 > Cryptobacteroides. Next base: position 6,499 of record CAMCIE010000002.1, on the reverse strand, counting down.
AGAAGGGTCGGAATTTGCCGTAAGTGCATGGCAAATCCAGATGACACGCCTTGTATCACCTTTCTCCCACTGCCTGTCTGAGGTATGATAAACCAGCTTCAGGTCCTGTATGCTCCCGCCGCCTTCGAACTCGAAGATGCCCGGGTGTATGTATTCATGAATTGTCATATCAATGACGATAGTAAAACTATATTGATTCCAAACAATATTAAAAATTCAGATTGGTTCCGCGCCGCCCTTGCATCCCGCTCAGGTTATGGCATAGTGATAAATATGCATCTTAACGATGCATTCGTTTGGACATCATTGATATGAAGAAAGAATTTTCCATAGCGGCTGCAAATTTACAAAATCTCTTTGAAACTGCAACAAAAAGACTCAGCCGGCTATGGAAAAATCTGATGTTATGCAAGAAGTTTTTTTACAGTTGCAGAAATGGCGCGACCATCAGCCAGACCGGCCAGACGTTTTGTTGCAACGCCCATTACCTTGCCCATGTCAGACGGCTTGCATGCACCTGTCTCGGCAATAATCTTGGTAAGCTCTGCCTCCAGTTCTGCTTCTGAAAGCTGTTTTGGAAGATAAACCTCCATAGCTGCAGCCTCTGCAAGCTCATTCTCTGCCAGCTCCGGCCTTCCTGCTGCATTGTACTGTTCAGCACTCTCCTTGCGCTGCTTCACCAGCTTCTGGATAAGTTTCACAATATCCTGGTCTGTAAGTTCACCGCTTGCACCCTCTGCGGTCTTGGCAAGAAGGATGGCAGCCTTGACAGCACGCAAAGAAGCAAGGCGCACTGTCTCCTTGGCCTTCATGGCACTTACCATGTCGGCCTGAATCTGTTTTTCAAGTTCCATGATTATCAATAATTTATCTGTATTTTTCAAATTTCGGCATTGCCGTTTCGGCAATGAAAGTCTTGAATTTCTTGTCGTCCTTCGGACAGATCAGCAGAACCTTGTCCGTGTCTATGACCATGTAATTATCCAGCCCCTGAATGGCTACAAGCTTGTTGGAATCGGTGGTAAGGGCGAGTAAATCCGACGAATCTTCAATCAACTTGTTTTTGGCATTGCATGCATTTCCTTCCTTGTCCTTGATGGAAATATTGACATAAAGCGAATCCCATGAACCGACATCAGCCCATCCGAACCGTACAGGATAGATCCATGCCCTGTCGGTCTTTTCCATAAGACCGTAATCGATGGAAATATTTGGACAATCGGTATAGGCCCTCGCGACGAAATCTGCTTCAATCCTGCTGCCGAGCGCACTCTCCCACCCCTCGAAAAGTCCTGTGACTTCCGGAATATATTTCTCCATTTCCTCCCTTATGGCAGATGCCTTCCATATAAATATGCCGGCATTCCAGAAAAATTCACCGGTGCCGATGAACACCTTTGCAAGCTCCCTGTCAGGCTTTTCAGTAAAAGTCTTGACAGGCATCGGCTCATTCTGCAGCCAGGAATTCTTGCCTCCTGCCGCCTGGATATATCCGTAATTGGTATCGGGACGGGTCGGGAGGACACCGAGAGTCATCAGCACATCCTTTTCGTGGACATACTCAAAAGCCTTGCCCATGACCTCTTCAAAAACATCATCGTCAGAAATCAGGTGGTCCGAAGGAGTCACCACCACCAGAGCCTGCGGGTCGCGTTTCAACAAGGTATAGGTGGCAAAAGCAATGCAAGGAGCTGTGTTTCTGGAATATGGTTCGAGCAGGACATTCTGCTCCTGAATCTGAGGTATCTGACTGAATACAAGGTCTTTATATTTCTCAGCAGTAACAATCAGGATATTCTCCTGAGGTACGACTCCGGAGAATCTGTCATAGGTTGTTTGCAGGAAGGTCCTGCCTGTTTCGGCAACATCAAGAAACTGTTTGGGTTTGGCGGAAGTGCTTACAGGCCAGAACCTTGATCCGGAGCCTCCTGCCATAATGACACAGTAGCAATGATTGTTTTTCATTTCAGTGATGTATTTGGTTTCAGTTTAAGTCGTAATCATTTATATATGGGAATGAAAGCTTGCGGAATCCATTCCGTGGTTATGCTGTCAGGATTGAATGTCACTGCGAAAACATCGAAGAAACACTCTGGATTTCCCAAACTCTTCCTGGCTTTCAGATATTGGGAGGCGGCCCTGACAATACGTCGTTGCTTTGCCGGTGTCACACTCTCCTGAGGGGGAGCCTGAACGGAAAAACGCCGGGTCTTGACCTCCACAAAATGTATTCCACAGACATCCGTACTTATGATGTCAATCTCCAGATGGCCACTTCTGAAATTGCGCTCCAGAATGACATGCCCCCTCTTCTGAAGGAAGTCGCAAGCGATGTCCTCGCCAGTTTTTCCTAATTCATATCTGTGAGTTTCAATATTTTCCATTCTCCCTCCTCTTTCCCCAACATTGCCTTTTTCTGTTTATTGCCGGCCAGGGTCTCCAAAACATATATTACACACAACTCTTTTTCCTGTCTGGTCGTGCTGATAATCCTAATCTCGCTTTCCGAAAGAATGGAAGAAGTCAGATTCACCAGGGCACTGTCTTCTGCATCCACCAGGTGCAAGGCCTTGCTGCAGGTCTGAAGGTAGTCGCACATGCCTGCGGAGTCACACAAAGCCCCGGCAGCATTCAAATCGCCACTGAGAATGGCCTTGTTGAATGCTGTCACCACGGCCTCCGGACCCCTGTCTTCCTTTTTGCCGCTGAAGCAGGATACTGCCGCAAACAAGGTCAGTATCAATAATATATTTCTCATTTCCTAATCAAAAGTTACAACAGTTACTCCGCTTCCGCCCAACTGTATGTGCTCGTCCTTGGCAGAGGACACTCCCGGCATGGTCCTGAGATATTTCTGAATCTCGTCCCTGAGCACCCCTGTGCCCTTTCCATGTATGATTCTGACACTCGAGACATTCAGCATCATGGCATCATCCACATAGCGGGTGACCTTGTCCAAAGCGTCGTTCAGTCTCTCGCCGCGGATGTCTATCTCCGTGCTGAAATTCAGCTTTCTCTCCGAAATCGAAGCGTCAATCCTGGTGGCAGCCGTAGTCCGGGATGTTTCCTTGACCGCGTTGCGGTATTCGTTCGAAGTGATTCTCTCGACCTTGTCAAGCGGCATCTTGCTGCTGATATTGCCTATTGCCACCACCACGGCCTTGGCTGAGACCTTCACCACTTCTCCGACCATTCCGTTTTCCTTCACCTTCACCTTCTCGCCGGCCTGGAGCGGAGCTGACTTGAAAGCAGCGAGCCTCTCCTGCTCTGCCTGACGGGCCAGCATCTCTTCACGGGATTTCTCGTCAGCCTTTTCTGCACGACGCTTGCTCTGACGCTCCTTCCGGGCATCTATCTGCTTGATTTTCTTCTCGATATAGTCTTCCTTGGCCTTCTTCTCCTGCTCCTTCCTTGCAGTCAGGGCTGCCACGAAACCCTGGAGTTCCTTTCTTGCTTCCTGAGTGCTTTCCTTCTCTGCCTGAGTCTCGCGGATTGTCTTGATGGTGTTCTCAACCTGCCTGTTGGCCTTGCGGACAATCTCCTCCGCCTCCTTTTTGGCCTGGTCCAGAATCTCCTTGCGCAGCTTCTTTATGTCCTGCAACTCCTTCTGGTACTTGTCGGTGATATTCTCGAGAGTCTTGTCAGTATGCCTTATCCTTTCTAGTTTCTCATCCAGAGCCTTGCGGTTGCGTGCAATCTTGCGCAGGTTGCGCTCAATGCCCACGAATTCCTCACCAGCCCTGTTCTCGGCATCTTTCACAATGTCTTCCGGAAGTCCCATCTTCCTTGCAAGCTCGAAGGCGAAGGAGTTGCCCGGGAGTCCCATCTCCAGCTTGAACATCGGAGCTATGTTCTTGACATCGAACATCATTGCGCCGTTCATGACTCCCGTGTCAGCGGAAGCGTAGAGCTTGAGGTTGGTATAGTGCGTGGTGATGACCCCGTAAGTGCCCCTTTTGTCCAGTTCGCTGAGGATGGCCTCGGCGATTGCTCCGCCGGCAGCCGGTTCCGTGCCTGAGCCGAATTCGTCAATCAGGACAAGTGTCTTCGAGTCGGCGAGGGCAAGCATATTCTTCATGTCCACGAGGAAGGAACTATATGTACTGAGGTCATTGTCTATGGATTGGTCATCACCGATATTGACCATGATGCGGTCCAGCACAGGCAGTTCCGATGACTCCGATGTCGGGATGAGCATGCCCCACTGGAACATATACTGAAGCAGTCCCAATGTCTTCAGGCACACGGATTTTCCTCCGGCGTTAGGGCCGGAAATCAGCAGGATGTGCTTCTGTGGCGTGAGGGAAAGGGTAAGGGGAACGATTTCCTTCTTTTCTTTCCTCAGGGCTATTTCAAGCAGCGGATGGCGTGCCTTGCGCAGATTCAGCTCTCCATTGTCTGAGATTACCGGCATACCCGCGATGAAATCCAGTGCGGTCTTGGCCTTTGCCATGATGAAATCCATCTCTCCGAGATAACGGGCGCTGTTGAGCAGGTCCGGAATATATGGACGCAGGAATTCGGTGAATTCCAACAGGATACGAAGGATTTCCCTTTGTTCGGAGAAACGCAGTTCCTTAATCTGGTTGTCAAGTTCCACGATTTCCGCAGGCTCAATGTATGCTGTCTTTCCGGAAGCGGACTCGTCGTAGATGAAGCCCTGGATACGTTTTTTGTTCGCTGCACTCACCGGGATGAGCATTTTGCCGTCCCGGACGGACACTGATGCATCACTGTCCACATAGCCTTCTTCCTGTGCCCTTTTGAGGATGGCATTCACTCTTTTGGAAATGGCTCCGGCTTTGTCGTGGAGTGCCTTCCTGATGGAATACAACTCATCCGAAGCGGTATCCTTGACCTCCCCGTACCGGTCCAGAATCGATTCTATCCTGCTTTGTACATGAGGAAAGCCGACTATCGGAGCGCTCATTCTTTTAAGGTTGGGATATACCCCGTCCTTGACATCATCAAAGAATGAAATAACCTTGCGCAAGGTATCGAGCATGGTCCTGAGCTTGCGGAGCGAAATCAGGTCGATTGCTGCGGAGCTCTTCTCCAGCGGTGCAAGAAAATCCATGCAGTCTATGAAGCCACCTGAAGGGAAACTATCCTCGAACATCATGATTAGTCTCATCTCATCAGTCAGCAGCAATCTTTTGCGTATCTGTGCCGGATTGTTCGAAAAGGTTTCTGTCGCAGTCCTTTCGGCGGCATAAGCGGTGGAACATTTGTCGGAAATGATCTGTCTTATTCTGTCAAATCCGATTTTCTGTTCTGTTCTTATATCTATTCCTGTCATTATCAAGCTGAAAAGTTTATCTGAGTTATGCATTGGCAGTCTCTGCCTTTGCTCCCATAGATTCACTCAGAAGCAGTTTAAGTTCATTGATGTTTTTGATCGGAGTGACCGACCCGTTCCTCACAAAGGAAATCCTGCCTGTCTCCTCCGACACCACAACCACATCGGCATCAGTCTCTTCCGTTATGCCGATGGCAGCTTTGTGCCTCATTCCGAACTGTGCCGGAATATCTGTCTTTTCCGTAATCGGCAGGGTACACCTGGCGGCAACGATCCTGTCGGAAGAAATCACCACGGCACCGTCATGCAGCGGGGAGTTCTTGAAGAAAAGGTTCATTATCAGCCTCCTGTGTACGGCTGCATCAATCTTGTCCCCGGTATTGATTATTTCCTCCAGCGGGGAATTGTGGACCAGCACAATCAAGGCACCCGTCTTGTCCTCACTCATCCTGCGGCAGGCCTCGGTAAGTTCGTTAACGGATTCGCTGCCCATGGCCTGGTTCCTCTTTCCGAAAAGTTTCTCAGCAAAGGCTTTGCCCTTGGCTCCTTCCATGTACCTGTTGCCTATCTTGATGAGGAATTTGCGGATTTCCGGCTGGAAAATCACAATCAGAGCAATAACTCCCACATCCAGAACCATGTCCAGAAGCGCTCTCATGAGCCTCATATTGAAGGCTGCAACCAACACCCTGATTATGAATAATGATATAATAGCCAGGAAAATACTCATGGCAGACGAGCCCCTGATCCAGCGAAACACCACGAAAATCATCAAGGCGAGCAGCAGCACGTCCAGAACGTCGGCCAGCGACACTTGCAGAAAACCGAATATACCCAGTACCATACAAATATTCATAACCCCGCAAAAATAGTAATTTGCTGCAAAAGAATCAAAAATACTTGGAGTGGGTTAGGTTGACAGGAGATTTTTTCATTTCATAATTATTTTAAGTTAAAAAAGTATTATATTTGTGAAAATTCTATCCAAAAATATCATGAGTTCAGTATTTACGGAAATTACACAATTGTCCGAAAAGGATTGTTTCCACATAGTCGAAAGACATAAGTCGGAATTCACATATCCGCTGCACAGACACAAGGAATTTGAACTGAATTTCATCGAACACGGTGCCGGAGTGAAGCGGATTGTGGGAGACAGTGTTGAGGAAATCGGAGATTACGAACTTGTTCTGGTGGGTT
>CAMCIE010000001.1 GCA_945874815.1 uncultured Bacteroidales bacterium | reverse complement strand
CCTTGTCCTCAATCTGCTGCAGGGCTGCTTCGGCGGTGCTGTCGATTTTCAGTTCAACGATGTAGATGTAGTCCCTGGTCTGGAGCAGCAGGTCAATCCGGCCGTTGCTGGTGCTACGCTCTGCCTGGACATATTCTCCGAGGAGTTCCATTATGATGTACATAGCATACTGGAAATTCTTCTCGGCATCGCCCTGAATCTGGTAGGTGGTGTTTGCGAACAACGCCTCCAAACTCCTCATAAACGAATAAGGATCCCCGGACTTCAATGCTCTTGCCAGCAAGGAGGTCTTTGATGAGTCATCGGACGGATCAACAGGAACGTAATACGAATAGATGAAATCAAGGAAACCGTTCTTGACCTCGTCATTTGGGAAGCCAAGGCGGTATTCGTTGTACTCACTGTCGTAGTCCTTGATTGTGAGATATCCTGTCTGGAAGAACAGTGAGACGGGTTTATTTACAATATCCTGCATTCCGTTCAGTTTGGAAGCAGGGACAACGACATTGTCAGACAAGGTAGTTACATCGAACGATGTCTTCTTCATCACATTGACTAACATAGTCGGGGTGCCGGTTTCAAACCAATAGTCCTTGAATTCCCTGTCACTGAAAGCATTTAAAAGGCTGAACGGATTATATACACCTGCGGAGTAGGGAGTGAAGTGATAACCATCGTACATTTCCTTCAACTTGAGATAGCTTTCATCTTTGGAAAGATTATTTGCCTCACCTAATTCTGAAACGCTTTCATCAAAATTGTCGTGCAACTCCTTTTCCGATATTCCGCAGATGTCTGCATAGTCCTTAACCATCGATATGTCCTTCAGATTGTTGAGAGCACTGAATACACTCAATTTGCCAATCTTCGACACACCTGTCAGGAAGCCGAACTTAATCTGTCCGTCCTTCGCCTTCAGCACGCTGTAGAATCCCTGAAGAGTCCTACGATAATAATCAACCAGTGCTTCGTTGCCCAGATTGTTCACAATCGGCTTGTCATACTCGTCAATCAGAATGACCACCTTTCTGCCGGTCTTGCTGCATACCGCATCAATGACATCGTTCATTCTGGCGGAACAGTCATCATATTTGCGTACGACTCCGTATTGTTCTTCCCAATTGCTAAGATGCTGATCCAAAACAACATCCAAATCTTCAGGATTTATATATTTGCTGCTGTTCAAATCCAGATGCAGCACCGGATATTGAATCCACTCCTTCTCTAAACTCTCCATCGCCAGACCTTTGAACAGTTCCTTCTTTCCGGAGAAATAAGCATCCATAGTGGATATGAGAAGGCTCTTGCCGAACCTGCGAGGGCGGCTTAGAAAATAATAGGTTCCTGTAGTAGCCAATCTGTAAATCAGGTCGGTCTTGTCTATGTAAACATAGCCCCCTTTGCGGAGTTTCTCAAAATTCTGAATGCCTATCGGGTACAACATATCGTATCAAAACTTATCAACCCACAAATATACAAAAAAGGAGGAATAATCATAATCGCCCTCAACACGACAATTCTTTCGGCGAGGATGCCGTCGGCGGGGTTGCGGCTTATGGAAAAACAATGTCAAAAACAGAACTTGGGTTATACTGGTTTGAAACCTGAACTCCGACCTATAGACAGATAATATCCCCTTCGAGGTGTTCGGTATCGACATCTGGTGCTTCCGGAGAATCCTTTGTGCAGGCCACACAGAACAAACCAACTATTATGCAATATGTTAGCTTGTTGAATGTGTGAGGCATTAATGTCTTGGTAAACATATTTTTAACAATGAGCATTATTTTCTTCATATTTTGTTCGTTTATGGCATCGGAAGGATTGTATATCCACCCCAATATATATGGTTTTTATAGCTTTCTACTGAATTGTAGGGAACATATATTATGGCTGATTTTGGAATACCGATACCGGGAGCAGCCGGTGGCGTAATGCTATTGCAATATACTGTCTTCAATTCAGTACATCCGGAGAAACAGTCACCTCCAATTGATGTTACTGTTCCTGGTAATGTTATGGTACTCAAGCTGGAACAATCCTGGAACGCCCCTTTCCCTATAGAGGTCACATTCGGTCCTATTTCAACATCTGTCAGACTGGAACATCCGTAGAAAAGATAAGGTTGAATTGACGTCAACCCATTAGGCAGCACAGCCCTTTTTAAAGAAGTGCATCCGCCCATCGTGCTATATTGCTTGTAATATCCGTATGGACCAGATGTTGATATGACTTTGATATTGTCCGGGAAAACTATTTCCTTCAGTGATGTGCACTCTGCAAATGTTCCATATTCTATCTGTGTAAAGCCGGAATCAGTTGGAAGGGTTACAGATTCAAGAGATGAACATCCTTTGAATGCTTCGTTGCCAAGTGATTTCAAGTAACGCGGCAATTCCATATTATAGAGAGAAGAACACTCCTGAAATGCTCCTATTCCGATGGATTCCACATAATTGCCAAGATTGATTCTTTTAAGTGAAGAACATTGTTTGAAGGCAAAATCATCAATGGAAGTGATGTTCCCGTTGAACACTACATCCGTAAGGCTGGTGCAACCGGCGAAAACCCTTGTGTTTATTCGGGTGATACCTGCAGGAAGTGTAATTTTTTCCAATGAGGAGCATCCGTAAAATGCTTCTTGCGACAGAGTATTGAAATCATTCGACTCAAATATCACTGACTTCAAGGATGTATAATAGAATCCAAATGCACCTCGATCTAATTGGGGATTGCCTTTAATCGTGATTTTTTCAACAGGACCCACTGTAGAGCAAGAACAGTATGGTATTTTGGTGACAGATGTTTCAAATATAAGCTCGGAGATATTGCTGAATCTAAGCAATTCGTGTTTGAATGTATTTCCAGCATAAGTAAGGCATCCGGAACAATCCCTGAATACATCATCATAGATTTGCACCAAATCTTTATTGATTCTGATTTTTTCCAAATTCGAACAGCCTTTGAATACACCCGTTCTGAGTGTAAGAGAAGATGCATCTATTTCTACTTCTTTTAAGTTCAGACAGTTGGAGAATGCTTCGCCTCCAATGGTTTCAACTTTTTCAGGTATATGAATCTTTCCCAATCCGCTTTCCTTGAACGCATATACATCAATTCCCGTGACTTTATCCGGAATATGGAAATCTTTGAGTGATATACACCCCTTGAAACTGCTGCCTGAAATGAAAGTAACACTTTCCGGAATGGATATCATATCCATATTTGATGCTCTCAAAAACATATTTCCCGGTATCGATGTCACTGGGGATTCAAAATATAGTGTGCCGACACCATTTTCAAAATCTTCGTTGATGAGTTTCATATCTGAGTTGGCTAACCTTAATGAATATTTTGCCGGGTTGCCATCATTGGTTGTATAATATATGATTGTGTCAGGATCAATAGGATCCGGCTCTGGCTCGGGATCTTCACCTGTGACATAAGTCTCGATCTCATCAGCATAGTGAATCAGAATGCCTTCTTTGTAACGCACCGCAAGAAATGCACGATAGAAATATTCCGTGTTCGGTTTGAGGTTTTCGAAACTGAAGAAGAAATCCTCTCCGTCTTCCACGAAATGATCTACTTCAGTGCTTACGAAGCCCGCCTTGGTTTCACTGTCCAAATGAAGACTCTCCTCATCGGTTCCGTAAACCAGACCGCATATAACTTTTTCATAACCTTCCGTAGGGTCGCAATAATCCAAATGGAGTGCTCCCATCCCGGTTACGCTTTTGGTTCCGGAGTAACTCATTGTATAGACATTCGGTGCAAATCGAACCTTGTTCCCAATGTTTCCCATTATGTTGAAATTCTTTTGCTCCTCTGCTGATATTTTATAATAATATGCATTAAAAGCAGAATGAGGAGGATCATTTTCCTCAGGTGGTGTAAGCATATAATTCAATATGGAATATAAATTAATGTGACAGGAAAAATTATCCACCTTTTGCTTATACCCGAATACAGTTGATGCACCGTTATCTCTGAAAGCACTGGCCATTCCATATTCTTCATACGGCATGCTTTCACAATTATTCAGGAATACTATACTGTTGTTTATCTGGGTTAGATTCTCCTTCAGATAATCACATGGGATATTCAAACGGTAAGATATCCGTGTTTTTTTCCCACTTCCTATTTTTTCTTCAGAAAAAACAAGGGATCGAATTTTGTTAAAATCTTTCTCATGTTTCTTTTCATACCACCAGTAGCACAAGGTATTATAATCGTTTTCATTATATACGGTTTGTATTATTTTTCCTCCTTGTCCGTGAGTAGCAATTACTATGACTGATGGTGTCCAGTAAACTGTCCTATTATTAAAAGGAACTGAATATAAACCGCCTATGTCGCGTAAACTTTTTAGGGTACATTCTTCGTTCTTGTATATTTCCTTATGCTTGTAATATATGTTCTTCATTTTCATAAAATCATCAACGAATAGTTCGTCGCTGATACCTTCATTTTTGAATGGCTCCCAGAGCACGAAGAATAGCTTGTTGAACAGAGCTTTATCTGAAGTACTTGAAGCTTTAGTCTCCGGACCGGAAGGTGTGGATGTGCCTCCTCCTGTCAGTTCAGGAATGTCTTGAAGGAAGTCTTGTGTAAATAAGGAGTCCGGATATGATGAGACATTCCCATCAATCGCCGTAGGATATTCTATGCTTGATTTTTGACCGTCAGGGAAGGTGACAACAATGCAACTGTCTCCCTCCATTTCGATATTGCTGACATATTCTTCAGAAGCCAGCCATTCTTTGACAGCCGTCATAACAGCGTTTTTGTCCGAATAGTCGGAATTGAATTCTGTCTCAAGATAGGACTCCAGATCATTGAAAATCCCATCTATCTTTTCACATATTTCCTCAACCGACAAATCATTTTCCTCTTCTTCCTTCTCCCCGAAAAGGCCCGAGCATCCTGCAAATGCAAGGATGCAAAGCATTGCGGCTATTATGTTCTTCTTCATAGTGTTGCGTTATTAAAACAATTCACATTTGACGGCGAAGACGACGGCTTCCATTATGGTGTTGACGCCGAGTTTGTTTTTGATGCGCTCTTTGTAGGATTCGACGGTGGTCATATTGATTTCCAAAATTTTGGAAATATCCTTGACCGACATGCCGGAGGCGAGCATCTTGAGAATCTCCAATTCCCTGGAGCTCAATTCGTAAGGCTTTGCCTTGAGGATGTTGCCATTGTTGCCGAAGCCTTTGACGAGGAGGTCGTTTGAGATGGTTTCGCCGAAATATACTCCGTCGCCCTGCCTGACGGTGCGGATGGTATTGATTATTTCTGAAGCAGATGAATCTTTGGCTAGATATGCCCTCACACGGTTCTGGACGGCTTTGACGATGTAGCGGATTTCCTTGTAATGGGAAAGTATGATGACTTTAATCTCCGGATAGTCAGTGTTCAGTCTGCTGAGCAGCTCCAGTCCGTCCCCCTCCTGCTCCATGCATATATCCAGAAGGATGACATCAGGTCTTGCGCCTTCTTCCAGGAGTTTGAACAGTCCCTCGCAGTTGGAGGCCTCGGCATCCACGACGATGCCCTCCTCGAATTGCAGGATGGATTTCACACCCTCTCTGAAAATCTCGGAGTCGTCAGCCAATATCAGATGCAGTTCTTCTTCATGTATCATGTTGTTCAGTTGTTATGCGCCGTACAAATATAACGATATACTTAGTCGGGTGTGTGGTGAATTTTAAATAGATTCAACTGGAAAATCCACCACAATCGGGCTCATCCTTTGAACAAATCTTCCTTCTGGCAAGAGCCGGCTTCAGTGAGTGTGAAGGTGAATGTGCTGCCTTTGCCGGGGGTGCTTTCGACAGTGATTTCTTCATCCATTTTCTTCAGGAATTCATTTACCGTAATCATGCCGAGTCCATTGCCGCTCTCACCGCCGGTACCTCTCACGGACATTTTTGTATCAATCTTGAACAATTTCTCCTTTGTTTCAGTCGTCATGCCGATGCCATGGTCCTCGATGCAGACCAATGCCTTTCCGTTCTTGTAATCAGAATGAATGTTTATGCAAGAGTCTTTGTATGAGTATTTTATGGCATTTGACAGAAGGTTGCGGAGGATTGTTGAAAGCATATCCGGGTCTGCATATACCTTTAGCGTCGGATCAGCCTCAACAATAATCCTGACGTTCTTTCCGTCACACATTCCTCCGAGGCTCTCAACGACTGCATCCACGGCTTCCTTCAACATAATTGTCTTTTTCTGAGCCACCATTACCCCGGTCTGAGTCATAGCCCAAGTCAGTATGTCGTCAAGAATATCTGTCGTTCCTTTGGCGGAAGAATTTATCATTTTCATCCTCTTGAACCTTTCTTCTTCGCTCATCTTCTCCCAGTTCTGCACTAGAGCCGAAGAAAGCAAGTCTATGGATCTGACCGGGTTGTTAAGATCGTGCGAAAGAATTGAAAAGAATTTGTTCTTGCTGTCAATCTGCTGTTTCAACTGCTCCGTCCTCTGGTCAACGAGGCCAGTCAGCTTGATGTTCTCAATCCTCAGCCTCCTCTCCCTGATTTTAATAAGAACGACCACAGCCAATACCAATATGGCTGCCATGGTGAGAATGAACCACCAACGGAGCCAGAGCGGGGGATCCACCTCAATGCCGATGCTGCGGCCAGACCATATTCCCGAATGGTCAAGTATCTCTGTGTGAAGAATATAGCTACCTCCCGGAAGGTTGGTATATTTGATATTTATCCTTTCATTGTCAGAATAGGTCCATTCATGGTCGAATCCTTCCAGACGGTAGCGTCTCATCAGGCCCGGAGCAAGAACCGAGGAGAAATCAACCGAGAAGGAATTGTTCCTGTGATTTAGTCTTATAGTGTTCGGAACATATTGGTATCCAGTGCCTTCCGTTGTGTTTAAGCCGCTGAGGATGGCTGATGGATATGCTTGGGAAAGCAATGCTTCCGGGTCAATTATGTCGAATCCGTACGTCCCTCCGAAGGCTATTCTGCCGTCGGCAAGCATAGTCGCCGCACCGGAATATGCTTCGTTCCTCAGGCCTTCACAACGGTGGAATGATGTGGCTGTATCCTGAGCAAGGTCAAGACAGACTAGTCCGTTGTCCGTGGATATCCATAATCTTCCTTTGGGGTCTTCCAGCACCCTCCTTATCGATATGGTGCCGACTCTCCCATTCGTTATGAATCTCCCGGACGGATCAAAACTGCAAAGGCCTTTGTCAGTCCCAACCCATATTCTTCCAGTGGAACTGATGAAAATGTCCCTGATGTCGTTGCCTGGAAGGCCCTCCATAAGGCCGTCCCCAATTCTTCCTGATTCATCCTTGTTACCACTTCCAAAGCCATCTTTGTGGCGGAATGTAGTGATTTCCCCGGTGGTGATGTCAATCCGGCAAAGCCCGCTGTCGGTGGTTCCGTACCAGAGGAATCCGTCCTTGTCTTCGGCAATGCAGGAGGCAAGCCTTGAAGGAAGAGTGCGTGGGGCCTCGCGTGAAATGTCTGTTGTCCTGTCCTCGCTTTCAATCTGGATGGTTGAGCCTTTGTCGGTCTGGACGAAAAGGGAATCTCCGCCGAGGCTGAATCTGCTGCCGTCCCGAGCAGGGAAGCATTGTTCCGGCAAAGGGGAAGGGGAGACCTTGAAGCCGTCTCCGGATTTATGCCTTATGGCCGTGACTGTTTCTTCGTCCCATTTCACGTGGATCCCCTTTACAGAGGTAAAGGTCTCATATTCAATGCGGAACTTCTCAGGCCGGTGAAGCACATTCACTCGGTCTGTCCTGACATTGTGTTCGAAAAGCGAGTTAGCGCTGGCAAGCAGTATCCAGTCTCCGTTTTTGTCCAGGATTCTGAGATCCAATGTGTTGACAGGTATGTCAATCTGCCTTGCCGGGCTGTGGGAATAATATCGGTTGAGGATGTCTCCGTTTGGATATCCCTGTGGGAAATTTTCCACATAGCGGTGGAAATCTCTTGTGTGGAGGTCGAAATATCCGTACCATTTACCTCCGGCCATATATATCCTGCCATTGTCAAAATCGTCGAAATGTGAGCAGATTGTTCCACGAGGCATTCTCGGCACATCTCCGGGGATGAAATGCATTCCCGTGAATTCGCCTTCTTCCCTGTCGAAGAGATTGAGGCCTACGCCTTCCCAGGTCGTACACCACATCAGCCCGCGGCTGTCCTCAAGAAAGCCGGTGTACCAGTTGGCACCCCAAAGATTGCCTTCGAGAAGAAGAGGGAATACATATCCTGCCGGAACGCTCCACAGGCAGTGTCTTTTGAATGTTCCACTCTTTTTGTCATAAGTGTTGAAGCCGACATGGGACCACAGGCCGATGTATATCGTTCCGGTGCTGTCCTGATAAAGTGCGCTGACCTTGTTTTCGTTGAGGGAACCATCGTCCGGAGCCTGGTGAAGGGCATATTGCCTGAGCGTTTCCTTTTCTCTTTCGCGGGTGCTGAGTGGCAGATTCCCGTTCAGCAGTTCGTATTTCAGGTTGCCGCAGCGCAGGGTGTTGAGGTTGAGGGTGTCCACTCCGTTTTCTTCCGTGCCTATCCACAGGAGTCCGTCTTTATCTTGCATCAGTGCTGTCACGGAGTCTGACGACAGGCCGTTTTCCGTGGCGAATCCTGTAATCGCATTGTTGGTTGCCGGATACACCGACAGTCCCTTGTCTGTTCCTGCCCAGACATTGCCGCGATGGTCGGTGCAGAGGCAGTATATGTTGTTGGAAGACAATGATTTATTGTCTTTGGGGATATGCCTGAACCGGTCAAATCCATTCATCTGTCCGTTCATCCTGATAAGCCCGTTCCGACCTCCGAACCAGATTCTTCCCCTCTGGTCTGTCGTGGCGCAGGTGGCGGCTACCGGGATATTGAATATTGTCCGGAATGTACCGTTGGTTGAATCATATATGGACAGCAGTCCTTTGTCATCAGTTGCATACAGATTGCCTTGATTGTCCTGGGCAAATGCGGAACCTTCGAAATGTTCTGTATCAGGGTTACGTATGGGATATGTGCAAGTGCCTATATTCCCATTGTCAATCAGTGCTATGGATGTTGCCCGTCCTCCTGTCCAGATGCGCCCGTGACTGTCCTTGAAAATGTGGTCATAGAAATAGTCTCCTTCGAGATATGCTCCTTTAAAGTCTGTAGATTCAATTTCATGATTGTCAGGGTTATAGTGGATTATTTGCCCATTTCCAGTGTGAATCCACAGGCTGCCGTCACTATCCGTCAGCAATGCTTTGATTGAAACGGAATTGCATCCTTCCTTACAGACGACATCGACATGGAGCGAATGCCCACTTTTCTTGTCAAATTCTTCAAGTCCTGATTCGGTTCCTACCCACATGATTCCTGTCGGACTGATTGCTACGCATCTGGTCCTGCAGCCTTTGAGTGAGCCGGACGAGGTGGTATCACCATAGGTATGGAAGGCTGTGCCGTCAAAACTGCAAAGTCCCCGGTCGGTACAAAGCCATATAATTCCTTCCTCGTCCTCCGCGATGAAAAGAACATTGTTTGAAGGAAGTCCGTCTGACGTGTCCCATGATATCCACGGTTCACACAGCAGCGGCTGGACTGGCGAAATCAATGCCGCCGCTATAAACAGGAAGATGACTACTGCCTTTAAAGAATTCCGATTCACAGTTTGATGACGTTTTTGCAAATTTAGGAATCTTTAATTTGAAACCAAGAGAATTCTTCCGGGATGCCATCCCGTGGGATGCCCGGTCAGGTCGGGCATGACGAAGGAATTCAGGCGATGGTCAGCACCACGGTGTGATGGCCAGGTGCGTATGGCACGAGGCGGCCGGAGAGGGGCTGGCCGTCGAGTGTGAGACTTTCGGCTGAGCCGCGGCGGATGTCGATTTCATAGACCGCATCACGGAAGGCACGGTGTACATGATAAGCATCCCAACCCTCAGGAAGCAGAGGCTCCAGAAGCAGACCTCCGAAGCGCGGCTTGACGCCGAGCAGGAACTCGCTGATTGTGTACCAGTTCCACGCAGCGGTGCCGGTGAGCCAGCTGTTCTTTGCCTCGCCTGGCCTTGCGGCATCCTTTCCGGCAATCATCTGGGAATAGACATAAGGCTCGACCGTGTGCAACTGCTGGTCCTTGATGTAGGCCGGGCAGATCTTCCTCCAATGCTCCCATGCATCCTCGCTTCGGCCAGCAAGAGCCTCTCCGATGATAACCCACGGGTTGTTGTGGCAGAAAATGCCGGCATTTTCCTTATAACCGGAAGGATATGTGGAAATCTCGCCATACTCAATGTAATACTTCGTGAAAGGAGGATTGTTCAGCACGATGCCATGCTCGCAGTCGAGACGCTCCTTCACCGAATCAAGCGCCATATCCACCATGCCCTTGTCGCGACCTATGCCCGCCATTGAGCACCAGCCCTGGGACTCGATGAATATCTTGCCCTCCTCGTTCTCCTGGCTGCCCACCTTGTTGCCGAAGAAATCGTAGGCCCTGAGGTACCAACTGCCATCCCATCCGTATTTCTCGACAGCTTCGGACATCGCCTCAACCGCTTTGGATGCCCTTTCAGCCTCATCCTTCAAGCCAAGTTCACGACAAAGCTCGATGTACTCGTTTCCGCAGACGACGAACTGGCCGGCAATCATCAGAGACTCTGCTTTGCTGCCCTCAGAATTGTTCTCGGTTGTCTGGAAAGACTCATTCGGGTCATTGGAGAAACAGTTCAGATTGAGGCAGTCGTTCCAGTCAGCGCGCCCTATGAGCGGCAGACCGTGAGGCCCGAGATTGTTCAGAACATGGTCGAACGAAACGGTAAGATGATGCATCAGAGTCTTCTCGCTTCCAGGCTGGTTGTCGAAAGGCACCATCTCATCCAAGATGCTGAAGTCACCTGTCTCGCGCAAATAGGCCACGGTTCCGAAGATGAGCCAGAGCGGGTCGTCATTGAATCCGCCTCCGATATCATTGTTGCCCCTCTTTGTAAGCGGTTGGTACTGATGGTAGCAGCCACCGTCAGGGAACTGGGTGGAAGCAATGTCTATGATTCTCTCTCTCGCGCGTCCCGGAATCTGATGCACAAACCCCACAAGGTCCTGGTTCGAATCCCTGAATCCCATTCCTCGGCCGATTCCACTCTCGAAGAACGATGCGGAACGCGACATGTTGAATGTGACCATGCACTGGTACTGGTTCCAGATGTTGACCATCCTGTCCACCTTTTCGTCCGGAGTCGAAACGCAGAAACGTCCGAGCAGGTCATCCCAGTAAGCGCCGAGTTCTGCGAATGCCTTGTCCGCCTTCTCTACAGTGTCGAAACGGGCAATGAGTTCCTCAGCCCTGGCCCTGTTGACAAGGCCGCCTTCGACGAATTTCTCCTCCTGAGGATTTTCCACATAACCGAGGATGAAGATCAGACTCGTGCTCTCTCCCGGAGCGAGGGTGATGGTCTTGCTGTGCGAAGCGACAGGACACCATCCGTGTGCCACACTGTTGCGTGAACGACCCTCTGAAACCACGGCAGGAGTATCAAAGCCATTGTATGCTCCGAGGAAAGAACTCCTGTCTGTGTCGAAACCGTCTATTTCGCTGTTGACAGCATAGAAGGCAAAATGATTGCGCCTTTCCTTGTATTCGGTTTTATGGTAAATAGCTGAACCATGGATCTCGACCTCACCTGTCGAAAGATTGCGCTGGAAATTCTCCATATCCGAAGCACCGTTCCACAGGCACCACTCCACGAAAGAGAAGAGGGTGAATGTCTTTGGAGCATCTCCCACATTGCTCAGGGTAAGCTTGTGGATTTCACAATTGGCTCCAAGAGGCACGAAGAAAAGCGTTTCAGCCTTGAGAGAATTTTTCTGGCCGCTGATGCGGGTATATCCCATTCCGTGACGACATTCATAGAAATCCAGAGGGGTGCGCACGGGTTTCCATCCCGGAGACCAGATGCAGCCGCCGTCATTGATATAGAAATAGCGTCCTCCGGCATCCATCGGAACACCGTTGTAGCGGTAGCGGAGGATTCTGCGGAATTTTGCATCCTTGTAGAAGCAGTATCCGCCGGCGGTCTGTGAAATGAGGGAGAAGAATCCGTCATTTCCGAGGTAATTTATCCACGGCCATGGAGTCGCGGGATTTGTGATTACATATTCTCTCGACGAGTCATCGAAATGTCCAAATTGTGTGTCAGACATGGTTCAGGTTTTTGTTTTTATAGTTTTATATTTTAGGAAGAAGGAAACAAGCTGCAGCAAGCACTGCAAGGACAACGGCGATGATGATGACCTTTCTGGTCTGCATCGGGTTCATCTGCTTCCTGATTGGGAAGATATAGGCCAGAAGCCCCATGATGACGGCAATGGCAGCAGGTATGAGCGAGAAGAGCGACCACACCATGGTGCGGACAGAGTCGGTTACGGATGCCGGGTCGATGGTGGTGTTGCCCATTGCATCTGTAATCATATTGGCACCTGCCAGGCCGAGCATAAGGGCTATGAGCGAGCCGGAAATCGCAGTTCCAAGCTTCTGGGCCATTGTTCCTGACGAGAAAATAAGGCCGGTTGAAGATGTACCGAAGGTTTCGGTGGCATAGTCGGCAACATCAGAATACATGGACCAGAGAAGTGGGGAATACAGGCCGATACCCATGGAAGTAAGGATAACCATACCGACCATCACCCATATATAGGAAGGATCCATCGGGATGAAGAAGAACAACACGGAGGTGACGATACATATAATCGAAGCTCCGATGAATGCGCCCCTCTTCGAACCGACGATGGTGGTGAATTTCGGTGAAAGCCCTCCGAATATCATGCAGGTAACCTCACCGAAGGCCATCAGGACGGTGTAGTTGATGATGAGCGAACCAACGGTCACATTCCCGTCAAGACAATAGTCAATCATATAGCCCACAACTGCATAGCGGAAACCATTGAAGAAGTTGGTGCAGATTCCGGCAGCAGTCAGAATCAGCCAAGGCTTGTTTTTGAACAGGTCGGCAAACTGCTTGAAGGAATATTTCTCCGCACGGACCGGTTTGAGCCTTTCCTTTGTGAAGAATCCGCATATCAGAGTAAGAATGGCAGCCACGCCTCCGAGGATGGCTCCGAGTACCGCATACTGGTGCGCATCGCTACCGCCCACCATTTTCTGGAGGTAAGGGAATGAAAGCAGGGTGACAAAGCCCATTGCATAGGCACCCACCATGCGGTAGGACGAGAACTCGTTCTTCTGGTTGTCATCATCGGTCATCACTCCCAGGAGGGAGCCGTAAGGCACGTTCACTGCAGTATAAACCGCCATCATGAGCAGATAAAGGGTGTAGGCCCAGATACGTTTGCCCACTGGCCCGAAATCAGGAGTGTAGAGCAGCAGGGCGAAGATCAGGCCGAGCGGGATGGCTCCGAAAATCAGCCACGGGCGGTAGGTGCCCCAACGGGACTGTGTCCTGTCTGCAAGACTTCCCATCACCGGGTCGGTGACCACGTCGAAGAGCCTTGCAACGAGCATCAGCATCGCTGCATCCGCAAAACTGAGTCCGAAAATGTTCGTAAAGAAAAGCGGAAATGCGATTGACATCACTTTCCACACTATTCCGCCCGCCGCTGCATCACCGAGGGCATAAGCGATCTTTTCACTGAATTTGATTTTATCTGCCATTATGATGTGGTTATAGGTTTATGAAGCACAAAAGTAGAAATAATTTGTCAGGGAGCGCCTCCCCATTGTCATGTCGAGCGCAGCACGAAGTGCGTAGTCGAGACATCTGAGCTACAGTGCCAGGTTGCGGTCAATGAGTTCGTTGAGGCGGCGTACGGTTTCACCTGTGCGCAGACCGTCCGGAGCCGTGTTCATGCAGTAGTCAACGAGGCGGTCAACCGTCGATGTCGCCACGTGCATGCGGGTGTCGGAAGAAGCATAGTATATGAAGACCTTGCCATCCTCGTCAGCAATCCATCCGTTGGCAAAGAGCACGTTCATAACGTCGCCGATATATTCCTCTCCCTCCGGTACCATGAAGAAACCTGCCGGATCAGCAATCACTTTTGTCGGATCTTCGAGGGAAGTCATGTACATATAGAGAACATAACGGAGTCCAGAAGCGCATCCGCGAACGCCGTGAGCCAGATGAAGCCAGCCCTTCGGAGTCTTGATCGGATGAGGGCCCTCTCCGTTCTTCACCTCCTTGATTGTGTGGTAGAAACGGCTGTTGATGATTGTCTCTTCTGTAACCTCTGCATTTTCCATGCTGTCAACCAAAGCCCAGCCGATTCCTCCGCCGTTTCCGGTATCGATGAATCCGTCCTGAGGGCGGGTATAGAGAGCATATTTGCCGTTTACAAACTCCGGATGAAGAACCACGTTGCGCTGTTGTGTTTTGGTCTTAAGGTCTGGAAGCCTTTCCCAATTGACGAGGTCCTTTGTGCGGGCGATACCTGCCGCTGCGACTGCTGAAGAAAGGTCACCGGGAGCAGCTGAAGGGTCTTTGCGCTCAACGCAGAAGATACCGTAAATCCAGCCGTCCTCGTGTGCTGTAAGGCGCATGTCGTAGATGTTTGTTGCCGGTTCACCATATTCAGGCATTGTGATAGGGTGATCCCAGAAGCGGAAATTGTCCACTCCGTTAGGGCTTTCTGCCACAGCGAAGAAGGATTTGCGGTCTGCAGCCTCCACACGTACGACGAGAACGTATCTGCCGTTCCATTTGATGGCACCGCTGTTCATTGTCGCGTGTATGCCGAAACGCTCCATCAGATAAGGATTGGTTTCAGGATTGAGGTCATAACGCCAGAAAAGAGGGGCGTGTTCAGCTGTGATTATCGGGTTTTTGTAACGTTCGTAAACTCCATTGCCTTCTATAGGCTCATTCTTTCTTGTTATGAGGGCCTCGTGCTGTGCCTTGAGCCACTCCAAACGTTCTGTGAAGTTCATAATTTGGTTTATATTTATTATTTGTTCTGTTATTACTCAATCATTCCCACACCAGGCAAGGCGGCAAAAGCAGCAAAGTCGGCGGCGGAAGCCTGTCCCTGGAATGGAGCATAGAAATGCTCCGGCTTGTCGCAGGCATTGCGCCATGTAAGGACATAGGTCAACGGATAGTCCTTAAGAGCCGGATAAAGAGTTGCTGTCCACCAGTCCGCCTGAGGGATGCCTTCAAAGCCGGCCTCGGTAACAGCAATCATCTTGCTCCTTTCAGCCCCAACCTTCTTCATTATGTCAAGCGCATTGCGAAGCTCCCTGACAAAGTCTTCCGACGAGCCATACTGGTAGCAGTCCACCCCTATCATATCCACCATCTCATCACCTGGCCACCTTTCCATATAGATTTCCTCAGTAATTCCACCGGCTCCCGGTGAATATGACCAGATGAGGTTGTGCAGGCCTCTTTCGGCGCATAAATAATCAAAAGTCATCTTCCACAGAGCCTGATACTGCTCCACGGTGCACAAATCACGTCCCCACCAGAACCAGCTTCCGGTGTGCTCATGCCATGGACGGAAAACAATCGGAACAAGCTGACCATCAGGAGTTTTGAATGACTCGAAATAGTCTGCCACCCGGCCAAGCCATCCCATGAAAAGCTCATGACGGCAGCCTCCTTCAAGGACAGAAGCTACAACCTCCTTCGAAGACACATCCCATGCATCACCCTCAGTCAGAGGATTGCGCGGATGCCATGAGAAAGTCACGATGCCGCCGCGCAGGTGATGCGCTATTGCAGAGGCGCGCATTGCCGAGAAATAGTTGTTGTCCAGATTCTGCTCCGAACCGATTTCTATGCCTCCAAGGTCAAGACCATAGACAGCCGGATAATGTCCGCAAACATCCTTTACATCCGAGCGCAGGAATTCCGTCTCGTTCTTTTCGATTCTCCAGGTGTGACCATACATGAGGTCGTCCTGATGACCGTACATTATCACTCCGCTGTCGATGGTGCTCTGAAGGCGGTCCATCAGGGCCGATGATCCTTCGTCGAAGCGACCTTCCTGTGATGTACAGGAGACGGCGAGGATTGCCAGTGTTGCTGTAATTAGGGTTGGTTTCATATTTTCATTATAAACTAAAGCGGTGCGTTATCATAGACAGATTTAAGGGTATATGCGGAGTCAGTGGAGGTCCAGGCCTTCTTCGCCACATCCAGAACAGGCTTGGAATCATTGATATAGCTTCCGTCTGAATGGTTGATGAATCCGAACGATTCGTTGCCCGTGCCCTTGGCTCCATTGTCCCAGATGACAGGAGAAAGGCCGTAGGCCCTTGCAGCCTTGAAGATGAACTCAAACCAGTATCTCTGGAAAGATTTCGCACGCTCATCGCTGCGGTTGACAGCTCCGCATTCTCCGATATACAAAGGAATGTTATTGTCTATATATTTCTCTTTCAATGCCTTGAATGTATCAATCACATTCTTTTCGCTGTGATTCGGATCCTTCTTTCCTGCAGTACCTGTATGGCCCCATTCGGTATATGCGTCATTCTGACCGAGAGCATAGGAACCCGGATCATAGAAATGGACGGAAACAACCAGACGGTCTTTGGCAGTGTCCTCTGGAAGGGCAAGATTTTCCATGGTGAAGCTCGGATTGGCAGAGTAGCCGAGGACACTCAGATAGCGGTCGGCATTGGCTCCGCCCACGGAGCGCACCGTTGTCACGAAAGTCTGGGCGAGTTCATTGATGATGGCATATTGCTTTCCACCGTCGGTGAGGTTGCCGCCCCAGCCCCAGTTACCGTCCTGAAGCTCGTTGTAGCCTTCGAAAATCAGCCATTCACCTTCGTTTTTGAATTTCTCGGCAATCTGTTTCCACATTGCAGTGTATTTTGCGAACATTTCAGCCTTGTACTCAGCATTGGCAGAAGCCTTGTGTACGCAGAGCCAACCAGCTGAAGGGCTGTCGTCATGGTGTATGTTCACAATAGCGTTGAGACCTGCCTTCTTTGCATAGCCGGCAATCTCGGCAACACGGTCGAGCCATGCATCCTCAATCTTATAGTCCGGAGCAGCTCCGATATGTCCCATCCAGGTCACAGGGATGCGGACAGTCGAGAATCCCTTTGCCTTGATACCATCCATCGTCGCCTGAGTACATTTTGCATTGCCCCAGAATGTCTCTCCGGACACACCGTTGTTCTGTGCATCCATCTGGTTTCCAAGATTCCATCCGAAGCCGAGTTTCTTCACGAAAGCTATAGCCTTGTTGTCCGGCAAAGCCGGCTCGTCAAGGAATGAAGCGGGATCCTCAGGCACGACCGTCTTTCCTGCCTGATGTACCTTCACATATTTCTTTTCACTGCCGCAAACAATGGAAAAATCAGCATTGCGTTCATCGGCAGTCTTGTTTTCAGAAACTGTCAGCGAAACGGTCATCGAATGAGATTCAAAGGCTGATGATTTCACTGTACACCAGTCATATCTTCCGACAATCGAAGGCTTCTCCGTTGCCTTTATCACAAATGAATCTTCTCCTCCATCGGCATCAAATTCAAATTCCGTCTTATTCACTTCAAGAGGAACATTCTCAGTTGGTCCTGTCTGTGGCTTTGCCTCACATGAGACAGCCAGAAAAAATGCGGTGAAAATGTAAAACAAACGCTTCATATAGTATTATTTTAAATTTGGCATATCCTCACGGTTAATGATATTCTTGCTGCCCATGACCGTGCTCCACCATGTCTTGGTGTTGAGTTTCCAGTCATCATTGCTCAAGGCAAGATTTCCGTCCTTGTCAGATGTGTTCCAAACCATGAACCATGACCAGGCGTTACCCTCCGAGAAGCATGCATCAGGCGAAGGAATGTTGCCACACTCGCTTATCGTCACCAGCTTGCGTCCCTTTGTCACGTCCACAAGTGCTTGGTACTGACGGGTTTTCGCATCTGTATTATTCTCATATATATCCACACCGACAATATCCACGACATCATCACCAGGATACCAGTCATCATACTGGTCTTCACATCCCGGGGTTGTATCCACCGTCCATACCCAGATAAGATTGTTCAGCCCGTGGACATTCACCAGCTGGTCATACATCAGCCTCCAGAGCTTCTTGCACGGCTCAGCACCACCTTTGCCCCACCAGAACCATGCGCCGTTGCTGCCATAAAGGTCGTAATTGCCGGCAGCCTCGTGAAGCGGTCTCCAGATTACCGGAATTCCAGCATCCTGAAGATTCTTGAGATACCCGGCAACCTCTTCCATGTCCTTCATTATGAAGTCGTTCTGCCATGTGCCCGGAGTGAGGGCGGCATTGATGTCAAAGGATGTCTTGGATGTATAGAAATTATATCCTGAAAAATCATAATTCTCAAGCCCCTTCTTCCAGTCAGCCTCGCTGTTCGGGACGTTCCAGTGCCACGTATAGGTGACAAGACCGTTCTTTTTCCAGTGGCTGGAAGCGGCGCTGATGTCGTTATAGTTCTGTACCCATGTATAGCTTTCAGGAGTCGGAGAATACTGCAGGAAAATGAAATCAAAGCCTGCAAGAGCCGGATATCTGCCGATCTGACCGCTTACATAATCTGGAAAATCGGTGGTGTTCGGGCTGGATGCCATTGCTCCGGAAAGGGTTTTCTTGCCGCAGTTGTCGAGCAGGAATTTGTACACGTTCTTTGCCTGTTGTGAGGCTGAAGGGTTGCAAAGGTCAGCTGTCGGGTTCAATGTACTGTGCACAGGGTCCTGTTCTTTCTCCTTCATTGTGAATGAGATACGGATTTCATCGGCAGGATTGTTCTGGAATCCGGATATGGTTCCTTTCGGGATGGTTACCGTATATGAATTGCCTCTTTCGAGTCCGGAAAGTTCTATTTTTACATCTTTGTCGTATGCCAGGACCTTGCCCACCTTGGCTTCACCGGCGGTGATTGATGCGGATGACGGGCATTTTACATTCATATCGAAGGTCAGAACGAGGGTGAGTGCATCATCGGTCAGGCCTGTCGCCCCGTTGGCAGGGTCTGAAGATACCAGCTTCGGTGCCGCAGCAGGCTCATAGGTCGGGTTGTCCGGTTTCTGGCAGGAGGCTGCCAGAGCCAGGATGGCGGATAATGTTAATATTATGGTCTTTTTCATTTCTATGTTTTTGATTCCCCGTCTCCCTTCGGTCGCTGGGAATGACGTAGATCCCGTGGAGGCGGTCAGGCCTCCACGGGAAAATATTAGAGAACAGTAACCTTAGTCACTTTCACATTATCTCCATTTAGAACGAAGATACCGCCCCAGCCTTGTGATTTCATAGCTGCATCAATCATTTCCTGATTGACAGTCAGAGAGAAACATCCGCCGTTTGAGGCAAGATCCCACTCTGTGAACTTACCGCCCTCAGTGTCATTTCCGACTGAACAATAGCTGCAGTAAGTTGGGCCCCAGTGACCTTCAACAATCTGAAGTTTCCAGTGCTCCTCAAGAGGAGTGATGTAGAATTTGAGTGTCTGTCCTGCTGTGACTCCTGCTGCAGTCAACTCAGCACCGCCATCAGCACCGACATAAGGCTGATTAGCCCAGTCATCGGCGATTGCCTCACCTTCCCAAACAACTTTCTCCTGAGAAATCTCTGTGATGAGCTGGATGCTGTAAGCCTTGTATCCGGTTCCGCAAACAACCAGACCGCCATTGTTGACCAATTCATTCAGGTCAGCATCGGTAAGTTTTACTGAAACGGCAGTGATATCCTTTCCGACAGCAAGATTGGCGTCTCCGTCAGCATTAGGATAAGTCCTGGTTGTAGGAAGACCTGACCAGCTTCCGTTGCCGATACGGATAACAGCATTGTCATCAACAACTTCAATGTTCACAACAAGTGATGTTCCGGCCTTGACTGTGCTCCAGTCATAACCGCCCCATGAAAGGTTGGTTACAGCTCCGCCTGACCATGTTACATAGGACTCGCCTTCCCAGATGGTGTTGATTACGCGCTCAAGCTGCACCTCGATAGGGGTAGGAACAGTCTCGACGTCACCGTTGAAGAGGTGGAAGCTCATTGAGTATGAACCTGCAATGGCCCAAGGCATGAGGAAGCGAACCTCCTCGGCAGTACGGAGAGAGTACTTGGTCACCTTCACGTCACCGATGAAGATATTCTCAACAAGGTCAAAGTTCGAGCCTTTGAGGACAACTTCTTCTCCGATGTGCTGGCCGGCAGGCATTTCGGTCACGATTACCAGAGAGTGGTAGTTTACCTTAACCTCAGCCTCTGATGTCACTGTCACACCGTTCTCAAGAGTAAGGGCAACCTTTCCTGAAACACTTGTAAGTTCAGTTACAAGTTCGAGCTCAGTCTTGCTCGCACCTTCTGCGATGTTTATAGGCTTTCCGCCAAGAGTGGCACTTACTACCAGGTCAAGGTCAGCACCGGTCACTTTGATATTCTCGTCACCGGCGTAAAGCTCGGCAGGAGCAACGGCAGTGATGACAGGTTTTACAAGCTCGATGGCCTCAGTGTCAACAGTCTTGCCATTTTCAAGAGTAAGAGTGATGGCTCCGTCTTTGGCAGCTGCAGGGATTGTGAAGCTGACAATACCCTCTGAATAAGAGAAGTCAAGAGTTGTTCCGGCAAGAGCGGCACCAGTCACAAGGTCGAGGTCCTTACCTGAAATCCTTGCAACAAGACCTGCCTTGTAGCGTGAATCAGCAGCCACTTTGAGAGCAGAAGGAACGAGGGTCTGGTATGAACCTGCCTTGAACTCCTTTCCTGCATAAGAAACAAGTACGATCTCTGCATCAACAGCAGTTGAAGGGACGGTGGTTGTAAGGCTCTTTCCATCAGCAGCGATTGTGAAATCAGAATATACGTCACCGAATTTCAAACCCTGAATCATATCGAGATATGTACCTGTCACTGTCACGGAAGCACCAGCTTTGATGACACCCCTATCTGCAGCTTTCACTGAAGGGTCACCGATTACAAGTTCCTTCTCTGAGTAGAAGAGGTTGGAAACCTTTCCGTCAGGGTTGTTGCTTTCATCCACGTCACCGAGAATGATTTTTCCTGTGATGGCAGAAGAAGGTACTTTCACCTTGAGCTCGTAACGGCTCTGTGACTCGAACTCAG
The DNA here is from genome assembly GCA_945874815.1 of uncultured Bacteroidales bacterium. Taxonomy (GTDB): domain Bacteria; phylum Bacteroidota; class Bacteroidia; order Bacteroidales; family UBA932; genus Cryptobacteroides. The sequence goes on along the minus strand of CAMCIE010000001.1, from coordinate 5,008 downwards.
TCACGACAGCGCCACCCTCAAAGGTAATCTGGCGGATATTGTTCATATAGTCACCCTTGACAGAAATCACGTCTCCAGGCATGGCTGAAGCAGGTGAGAAACCGTCGAAGATGATTGGCTCCGAATATTCGAGAGAAGCCTTTGTTGTGAGTTTGGTGTCTCCTGCAATGATTGAAACCGGTCCCACTTCAGGTCCGTCAACTGGAACGATGACACGGATTTCTGAAACCCTGCCGGATGCTACGACTTCAATATTTGTAATAGGCTCAACACCAGGAATTTCCACCTGCTGTACATTCTGAAGGTTGCTACCCATGATCCTGAGCGCACCTCCCCTCGCCACCGGATTAGGGGCGATTCCGACCAGCGTCACCTTCGATTCGTCGAGCTGGTCCGTATTGAACTCCTCTTGTTTACATCCGACCAATCCAAGGACAGTCAGGCACATAAACGCGAGTGCCGAAAATATAGATTTCTTATTCATATCAGTGTCCATTTAAGATTATTTGTTTGGAACAACACGGATGTTGTCATATCTGAAGATAGGTGTACACTCTGTACCGGATACTCCTCCATTCCAAGGCCAGATAATCAAGCTGGCAAAGTCGTTTGCGCTCTGAAGAGGTACAAGACCTTTTGTTCCGTCGGCATTGTAAATGAAGTCGGTCATAGGAATTGTAAGGGTAACCCATTCTCCGCCTGTATGGTATGAGCCAGTCTCAGCCCATGGAGTCCAGAGGGCACGGCAAAGGTCGAGACCTCCGTTTGCGCCAGTATGGATGTAGGTGTTGTTCTGCCATGAGTCATTTGCTACCCTCTCCGCACTTGCGAAGATAATCTGCATTGAGCAGGCAGACCATGGGTTGCTCTCAGGGATGCATACCTCCATCTTGAATGACATATTGGTGAAGTTGCTCATATCTATGACATTGCAGATAGGAACACCTGCACCCCAGGTGATGCTCATAGGATCACCGTTCCAGTTACCGCACCAGAAAGGAAGCTTGTACTCCTCGTTCCACGAATCGTCTGCTAGAGGTGCAGATCCCGGTCCGAGTTCAACATAGTTTCCGTCAACACCGCCTTCAGACTTGTACTGAACCTTGATATTCCAACCCTGAGGCACTATGCCTGTGGTTGAACTTGCATTGCTGGCTCCGTCAAAGTCAGTGATGATGCCACGTGAATCCCTGTAATGGAAGCTGGAAGCAGCCACGCCTGAAGGAGTGGTAACCTTGATTTTACCCTCGATGGCAGTCACAGGAATTTTGACCTGGATTTCGGACTTGGAGATTACCTTTAGGTCTTCCTTTGCCACCTTTCCATAAGGGACCTCAACCTCGACATCTCCGATGAAATAATCACCGTATATAGACGCGACAGTACCCTGTTTTGCCCATTCGTTAGACATAGACTTGATGATAGGAGCAGGAGGAAGCACTTTGAAATCAGCCGTTACAGTGTCCTTCGCTGCTGTGATCATATAGATTTTGTCTGTCTGCTCTGACGGCATATTCTTTGGTACGGTCACCAGAAGGGTATTGTCAGTCATGTAACTTGTGTTGAGGATAGCCTTCTGGTCATTGAAGAAGAGCTGGTTGATGCTGCGGAGATTATCTCCCACCAGACACACGGTCTCCTCCAAGAATGCCTCGGTGATAACTATATCCCTGTCGGCATATCTTATATAATGGAGGACAGGAACTCCGTCCGCCTGCACAAATGCATCCGGCTGGTCATTGCAGGACACAGCTGCAAAGCTGGCTGCAAGAGCTATAGCTGCAATTGATTTATTTATTTTCATATTGATATTCAGTTAAACAATTAGAAATTGTATGGATATGTAGCCCTTACATCGACTTCCTGAGCATCCTCCAAAAGATGAGGGTTGTTGACGATATCTTCCTGAGGGAATGGGAGAGTGAAGATGCTTTCGCTGACATTTGGTTTAGGAGTTACCTCGTCGTAGTTGGTAACGGCAGGATCGACTGTCCATTCGCCATCCTTCCAATATTTCTCGGCAACTGTACCGTAAGAGTTGACAGCATTTCTTTTCTGGGCGAGAATCTCTGACATTGCACCGTTGATGTCGTAGTATGAACGGCGTACAAAGTCATACCAGCGGTCACCCTCTCCAGCAAGTTCAAGACGGCGCTCTTTCCAGATATCCTCCCAGGTAACGGAAGTAAGTTTGCCGTGAGTCTCATAATTGCTTCCATAGGCACGTTCGCGTACTTTGTTCACATACTCCAGGGCAGCTGCGCTGTTTCCTGTAAGGAGAGAAGCCTCTGCATAGATGAGGTAAACATCTGAAAGACGGAGGATGTGTGTAGGGAGCTGGTAGCACATGTTACCAGGTTTGATGCCTGTAGCCTGCTCATGGTCGTAAGTATCACCATAGAGGTGCTTTACATTCTGACCACCGCAAGGACCCTGGAATGTACCTGTCTCATAACCTTTTCCGTACTCGGCGTCATATATGAAACGGAGGAAATCGAAACCGCCCTTGTCCTGCCAGAAATAGTCATATTTGTCACCAGCCATCATAATGGTAGCGTGGCGGCGGCTGTCAAGGTCAACGAGTTTCCTTTCAGCAGGACTCTTGAGAGGGTCTGTACCGAAAGCGAGCATGAGGTCATAGGAAGGACCGCCCCAGCCGCCCCAGAGGTCACCAGTCTCAGAGAAACCTACCATACCGAGGTCTGACTGCAGAGTGTTCTGCTGTGTCCAAGGATTACGCTCTGCAGCCCACATCCAGCTTATCATAGGCTCACCTGTCTGGTTGTATGTTGCAGGAGCAAGACGGAATACGTCTGAATATTTAGGAGTGAGGCTTCTGCCAGAATGGTCAATCACATCCTTTGCATATTGTGCAGCTTTAGTGAGGTCTTCGTTGTTGAGCGAACCGGAAATACCTGCTTTGGTAAGGTAAACCTTTGCCAGAAGGCCCTCGGCGCAATAATAGTCGATGCGGTTGTCCCAGCCTGAAGTCTTCTTTGGAAGAAGTTCCATTGCTGTCTCGAGAGTGTAGATGATATAGTCATAGACATTCTCTTTCTTTACCTTATATACATCGTTGTAAGTGCCGTCCTTGATGACTGATGTGTTGTCATGGATGATCGGAACTTCACCGAAGGTGCGGACCATGAAGAAATAGGCAAGAGCCTTGAGGGTGAGAGCCTCACCAATCGCCTGGTTCTTGATTGCCTGAGAAGGACCTTCGCTTGCAACGATGTTCTTGATTACGGTATTTGCATGTCCGTTCACTGCCCAGAGTGAATATGACATGTTCATCAGGTCAACGTCAGTTGCGTTTGTGGTGAAAGTGAGATATGGGCAGCTTCCCATGTACATGTTGCCGGACATGACTTCTCCCACTTTGATGAAGCCGCGCTGGAAATCATACCAAGGTGAGTTGTAGAGATAGTTCACACCCTGGAGGCACTGCTCGTCATTCAAATAGAAATTTGCAGTGTTGTAGCTGTCTTCGGAAGGACGGTTGAGGAATTCTGCACATGAAGCCAGGCACAATGCAGCAGCTCCTACCATCACCCCTTTTAATATGTTGCTATGTTTCATAATCTGTCAGTCAATTAGAATGTAATGTTCAAACCGAATGAATAGGTTGTTGGTGAAGGGTATCGGCCGTTATCCACACCATAGGTAAGACCTGATGAGTCCTGAGTTGAAGCACCGACCTCAGGGTCATAACCTGTATATTTGGTGAAAGTATAAAGGTTCTGGATATTTGCATAGAGACGGAGGTTCTCAATCCTTGCCTTTGAAATCCACTTCTTAGGGAAGGTGTATCCCAAAGAGAGGTTCTTGATACGGAGGTATGAACCGTCCTCAATCCAGCGGCTGCTGATACGGTCGTTGTCGTTAGGGTCTGAAAGAGTAGGACGTGGAGTCTTTGTGCCTGAATTGGCAACCTTCACGTTGGTGATGTCGTCATACCAGTTCGAACCGTCTGCATATACCTTGTCAGGATCGATAGGAACGAGCTGTGCACGGTTCTGGATGGCAGTCTTGTTCTGGTTCACCCACATTGACTTCATTGCTCCGATACCGCCTGAACCACCGGCAAGAAGAGTGTAGTTCATTACCTTGTTGCCGTATGAACCGTTGAGGAAAATGTTCAGGTCGAAACCTTTGTAACGGAAGGTGTTGTTCCAACCGAAAGTAAACTTAGGAAGCGGTGAACCGAGGTTTGTACGGTCGTTTGCGTCTATCTTGCCTTCTTCATTGATATCCTTGAATTTAAGGTCACCGACCCATACGGTATTGCTTCTGTTGAAAACACCGTTTGCAGGATATTTCTCAGCCTTAGGAGAATTCTCGATATCGTCCAACGACTCATAGACGCCTTCTACGACATAACCATAGAAATTATACAGGGATGAACCTATCTCTGATGCGCAGACAACGTCGCTCCACTGTCCGTAACCGAGAAGCTGTGCATTCTTGGTGCCTGAAAGTGAGAGAAGCTTGTTGCGGTTGATAGAGAACTGGAGGTTGCTGTCCCACTCGAATTCGCCGGTGAAAGGATGGATGTCGAGGGTAATCTCAAGACCCTTGTTCTCGATGCTTCCGTAGTTGCCTTTAGGAGCGGCAAGGGCTGAAGATCCATTACCCTGGGTGCCCATGTAAGAAGGGAGCTGCATTGACATGAGCATGTCGTCAGACCTCTTGTAATATGCATCGATGGTAAGATTGAATCTATCCTGGAGGAAACCCAGATCGAGACCTACATTGAACTGCTGCTGTTTCTCCCAGCGGATACCTGTGTTCGGAATATTTGCCGGACGGTAACCCATTCCTAGGCCGGTAGGCATCTTGGTGATTGCTGAACCCCATGCGTAAGCACCGATGTTGGCGTTACCTGTCTGACCCCAGCCAAGACGGAGTTTACCATTGCTGAACCATTCTTTTGCAGATGCAAGCCATTTTTCGTTTGAGAAACGCCATGAAGCAGCTACAGAGTGGAAGCCTGCCCAACGATTGTCAG